>JARGOE010000017.1:35137-40096 GCA_029210015.1 Vicingaceae bacterium | reverse complement strand
AATTACTAAAGTGTTTTCATTAACAAAAGCAGGAATTTTATAATCTTTATTTACTGTAATAGGGTATTTGGCAAATTGAGTAACAACTTGAGCAACAACGGTTCCTCCTATACCAGACCCACCCAATCCGCATATTATAACATTCTCAATTTTTTTATTAGTTGGTGTAAGTGTTGAGTTGTTTCCAATAGCTATGGCTTTAGAAATATGCTTTGTAAAATCTTCAATTAACTTTTTCATCTATTCTAATTAGGATGGTAAAAATAACAATTTCTATTATTCTAATTGACTTGCTATGCTTATGGAATAGTTATATTTGCTTTTTGATGGATAATAAAGTTAAAATATTAGTAATTCGATTTAGCTCTATTGGTGATATTGTGCTTACAACACCAGTTTTAAGGTGTTTGAAAAATCAATTGGAAGGGGATGTAGAAATCCATTATTTAACTAAGAAGCAATATGCTTCAATTTTAGAAAATAACCCTAATGTAAATCAAGTTTTTTCTATTGAAAAAAGTACGAACGAAGTAATGGAGTCATTACAAGTTGAAGGTTATGATTATGTTGTTGATTTACATAAAAACTTACGTTCTAGTAGGGTTAAAAAAGGATTAAAGGGATTGTCTTTCAGTTTTGAAAAATTGAATTATCAAAAATGGTTGTTAACTAATTTTAAAATTAACAAACTCCCTAAAATTCATATTGTTGAGCGTTATATAAATACAGTAAAAGCTTTAGGAATTGAAAACGATAACATAGGATTAGAATATTACATTCCTGAAAAAGATATAGTAAACCTAACAGAATTACCTGCAACACACCAAAATGGATATATTGCTTTTGCTATTGGAGCGCAACATTATACTAAGCGTTTACCAACTTATAAAATAATTGAAATTTGTAAAAATATAAACCAACCAGTTGTTTTGCTAGGAGGAAAGGATGATACAACTAATGCGAATGAAATTGTAAAACAATGTGGAATTTTAATTTATAACGCTTGTGGAAAATACAACTTAAATCAATCTGCATCATTGGTGAAGCAAGCGAAAAGTATTGTAACACATGATACGGGTTTAATGCATATTGCAGCAGCATTAAATGTTAAAACAGTCTCTGTTTGGGGTAATACGGTGCCTGATTTTGGAATGTATCCATATTTTCCAGAAAGTCCTGAACGATTTAAAATTGTAGAAAATAATAATCTAAGTTGTAGGCCTTGTTCTAAAATAGGGTATGATAAATGCCCAAAAAAGCATTTTAAATGTATGGAAGAAATTGATGTTAATTCTATAGTTAACGACTTTTAACAATAGCTATTTTTTGTTGTAGGCTTCAATAGAAAAGTCTAATATTTTTATCGCTTCATTTACTTCAATATATCCCAAAGATTTCATTTTGTTTGGACCTTTGTAGTTCGAAAAAAAAGTTTCAATAATTAATGTTATACCCTTATATGAAGAATCTAAATCTGATATAGATTCTAAATTAAAAAAAGGAGAGTTTTTCATTACACCTATTAATTTATCATCTTGTTCATTATTATCTAGTAATTTTAAAGCGCCAATAATTTTACATTCGATAATCGTTCCTCGCTTAACAGATTCTCCTAAAATAATTATATCAAGCGGATCGCCATCACCTCCCAGTTCTTTAGGTAATAAAGTTCCGGGAATCATGCCGTAATTTCCAGGGTAGCCGAGGTAGTTAACTTTTCGGAGGATTCCATCTTTTATTTTCCATTCTAGTTGCCCGTTTTTTTTATTTACTTCCCATTTATCTACTGATCCAGAAGGGATCTCTATAATAGCGTTAATAGAGCCATCTTTGTTGATAGCATTTATATTTGTTAAGTAATTTATATCTATTGTAGCATCAGTTGTATTAGTCTGTTTTGAGTTCTCTCCACAAGAAATTATTATTAGGGCTACTATAGATATTAAAATAATTTTCATACTACCAATTATTTAACTGAGTTTGCTTTATTAAAACATCTTTTGGAATGTCATGTTTGCCTTCAAATTCTATAATGGAGAAACTGGCTTTATTGTTTAGTAATGCTTTTTGCTCATTTACTTTTTCGTGTGTGGCAAATTCATCCTTGCTGCCATAAAGTAAAAAAGTGTTATCGGTATTTACTTTTTTAAAGTTCATATCCTCGGGGAAAACACTTGCCCACAAAATAAGATTGTTAAATTTAACCTTTCCATTAGCTGCCCATCTGCTAACTGTTGCTCCACCTTGAGAAAAACCTAAAAGATTGATTTTTAAATCTGTGTTTGAATTTTCGGAAGAAATAAATTGATGTAATTGGTTGAGGTAATTGATATAGTCCTGTATTTCAATCTCTCTATCTTCTTTAGTCATCCATGTTGCACCAACTCTTCCATAAAACCCTTGAGTGTAAAATTTAGATAATCCTTCTGGAGCTATTATGCAGGTATCTTGATTAAGTAAAACTTCAAATTTTTTAATAAAAAACTCGGATAACATTCCATACCCATGTAAAACATACCAGATGGTTTTAGCAGTTTTTAAATTTCCTAATGTATGGTAAATAGCTGTTTTTTTTACAACAATGTGATTAGTATTACTCAATTTTAAGTGTAAGATTTTTTAACATTCATAGTTAGCCATAATGCTCTTGAGATTTTAAATACAATTGGTAATGTGACCGTTAGAATAACTACATCTGCGATAATAAATCCTGCAATAGAAAAAATGTTGAGGACTGTCATAGCTACAAAAATAGCCACAGTTATTGCAATGGTTAATCCATAGCTAACGTACATCGAGCCATAATAAAACCCTGGTTCAATCTGAAAGTCTTGTTGGCATTTTGGGCAACTGTCAGGCATATCAAAAAAGCCTTTGTATTTATAAATGTTTTTGTTGCAAAATAAATCACCCTCACCACATTGTGGACATTTTAATCTAAAAACACTAACTACTTGGTTTGCCATTACTCTTTTTTTAATAATATAAATCAAAATTACTTAAAAAGCCCTTTTTAAAACTGCTTAATATCAGTTATCTTTTGGTTAATTTCGCCACTATGGTTGGGATAAATGAGTTAACAGTAAATTTTGGAGAACGCTATTTATTTAATAGTATTTCTTTTATCATTAACAAAAATGATAGAATTGGATTGGTGGGTAAAAATGGAGCAGGAAAATCTTCATTATTAAAAATTATCGCAGGAGAATCTGAATCAGATGGAGGAAATATATCTATGCCTATTGACTTTACTGTAGGATACCTGCCTCAAGATATGGATTTTGCACATGGTAATACTGTAATGGAGGAGGCTAAATCTGTATTTAAAGAAGTTAATGAGATTAATGAAAAGATAAATGGAATTAATCACCAATTAGCAACTCGTGAAGACTATGAATCTGATAGTTACATGGATTTGTTGAATGATTTAAACGATTTAAATGAGAGATTACAATTAATAGGTGGATTTAATGTAGAGGCCAATATTGAAACTATTTTAAAAGGATTAGGGTTTTTAAGTACAGATTTTGAGCGATTAACTGATGAATTTAGTGGTGGCTGGAGAATGAGAATTGAGTTGGCAAAAATTCTTTTATCAAATGCAGATATATTGTTGTTGGATGAACCTACCAATCATTTAGATATTGAATCGATACAATGGTTAGAAGATTTCTTAAAAGTTTATGCAGGAGGTGTTGTATTAGTATCTCACGATAGAGCTTTTTTAGATAATGTAACCAATAGAACCATAGAGATTTCTTTAGGTAAAATTTATGATTATAAAGCATCTTACACCAAGTATTTGCAGTTAAGACAAGAGAGAAGAGAACAGCAAGTTGCTGCTTATAACAACCAACAAAAACAGATTCAAGATACTGAGAAATTTATTGAGCGATTTCGTTCTAAAGCTTCTAAGGCTGTTCAGGTTCAGAGTAGGATTAAGCAGTTAGATAAAATTGATAGAATAGAAATTGAAGAAGAAGATACTTCTAGTATGCGTTTTTCATTTCCTCCAGCACCAAGTTCTGGGAAAGTAGCTATTGAAGCAGCTGGTGTAGGAAAAAGATTTGGAGACAATCAAGTGTTTTGTGATGTTGATTTTTTTATTGAAAGAGGTAAAAAAATAGCTTTTGTTGGAAAGAATGGAGAAGGTAAAACAACTATGATTAGAAGTATTGTTGGGGAGCTAGAACATGAAGGAATGTTAAAACTCGGGCACAATGTTGAGTTAGCCTATTTTGCTCAAAACCAAGCAGAAGAATTAGATAAAGAAAAAACTGTTTTTGAAACAATTGATGAGGCTGCTCACGGAGAAATTCGAAAAAGGGTTAGAGCTTTGTTAGGGTCATTTATGTTTGGCGAGGAGGAGATTAGTAAAAAAATTAAAGTGCTATCTGGTGGTGAAAGAGCAAGGGTTGCATTATGTAAATTACTGTTAGAGCCTGTTAACTTGTTAATTTTAGATGAGCCAACCAATCACTTAGATATTCGATCTAAAGATGTATTGAAGCAAGCATTAATGGATTATGATGGGACTTTAGTTGTTATTTCTCACGATAGAGATTTTTTAGATGGCTTAACTACAGAAATGTATGAGTTTAGTAGTGGTAATGTAAAACAGTTTCTTGGAGGTGTTTATGAGTTTTTACAAGTTAAAAAATCAGATTCTATAAGAGAGTTTGAACATAAAGAAAAGAAAATAGAGAAAAAAGAGAAAGTTGTTTCTGAAAATAAAATGACTTATGAAGAAAAGAAGCAGTTGGATAAAGATATTCGGAAAGCACAAAACAAATCATCAAAACTCGAAAAACAGATTGCTGATTTAGAATCAAAAATTGAGGAAATGAATCAAACATTGTTAGACCCTTCTGCCTACTCTGATGAGTTGCTGACTGAATATAATGATGTTAAATCTAATTTAGATCAATCAATGAAAGATTGGGAAGATAGTCAATTACT
>JARGOE010000017.1:24579-35037 GCA_029210015.1 Vicingaceae bacterium | reverse complement strand
GGTAATTTTTCATCATATTTAAAAGGTATCGGAGCAATGTACTTTTTTGCTTCTTCGTTTAAGTCATTAAATGCTCTAAAACCATCTTTATGAACCATTGCAGCATATCTTCGTGGAATGTTTGTAGCAACAAATGTTAATTGATTTTCTCGAGCAAAGTCTAATAAAGGTTTATAGTCAGTTTTATCATTATTCCAAACTTTTGCTTCTTTAGAAAATGATTTATAATCTAAATGACCACCTAAATATTCGTTAATGATTAGTTGATTGTCTGCCTCATACATCTCTGCACCAAGAGCTAAAAACTCATTGTATTGCTCAAAAATATCAGTAGTTAATTCCAATTGTAACCAATGATCAATCGGATTGTTATGTAATTCCCCAAAAAGAATAATGTCTGCTTCGGCAACAGATTTTAATAGTTTTTCATAACCTAATTTTTTTCCATTTTGGTCAAAAATTTGATAAGCTTTTTTATCAGCTTTAAATCCCATTAATATTAAAAGGGGAAAGAGTAATATGGATAATTTTTTAATCATTTTATTTTTTAAACGGGGGCAAACATAAGTTAAAAATTAATGCAAGTCAATTTTATTTTGTCTGATTATCAGATTTTTAACTTAACATTAGTGTAAATAATTTAACAAAGTTTTAAATTGAGATACAATACTTGTGCCAGCACTGTTTTTATTGAGCCATTGGAGATGCTTCAATATTAAGTTTTCAACTTTTTGTTTTTTTTCTGTGGATAAAGATTTGAGATTAAATTCACTAGGTCGCTCTAAAAAATTCAAATAGATATTATTAATATCGGTTAATTGTTGATTAACTAACTCTTGATGTAATTGAGATAAATTAAAAATATTTAAAGAGCTAACGGTTGGGGTAACCTCAAAATAGATATCAGGACATACAGTTAACATTTGTTTTCTATTCTCGATAAATTTGTTCCAATTAAAGCCCTCTCGAATTTCTTCTCCAACATTAAAAGACCCATCAACACTTGCACTTACATGAACTTTTTTAAATTTATTCCATTGTTCTAAAATACTTTTATCTTTAAAGTTGAGAGTAGAAAAATTGGTGTTGTATCTTAACTCAATATCAAAGAGTTCTCTTTTTTCTAATTCTTCTAGAATTTGATAGTGCTCATCCATTATTAGCGGTTCTCCACCAGCAAAATATATTTCTTTTACATTATCTAAATAATCAAGTAATTCATCAAAATTGTTGGTAAACGCTTTAATTATTCTTTCGTTAGAAGCATTGCGCTTACTCCCTTCTTTAAACCAAGAAGAGCTGTTGCCATGCCAACATGTTTTACATTTAAAATTACAGATATTAGAAAATCGGATATCTAAATAAATGGGTTCAGGGTTATTGTTGTTTATTCTCGAAAGTTCTTTAGCATATTTCTGATTAGAAATTTGACGCATACTTTCTTTGCCTGAAACTTCAATATTAAAGCAATGACTACATCTTTTGTCTGGAATACTATTTTGAAATTGAGTTCTTAATTTCTCAAATTTTCTGCCTTTCCATATCTCTTTTATTGGGTTTTCTTGAACGTTTCCTAAATATCGATTGTTATTACAGCATGGGCTAACTCTTCCATTCTGGGAAACATGTAAATGTATCCATGGGAGTATACAGAAGTGATCGCTTTTTAATATTTCTTTTTCTATGTCAGACACTAATTAATATTATATAGTTTGATAGAAAAGTTGTCTATATAGAAAGGTTTTTTTTCTTTGTTCCAGATGTAAATTTTTATTTCATCTGAAAGGTTTTGAATTTTAGGTAACTCAACATTATAGGTGTAGTTTTCCCAAGATTTTGTTGCACTATCTGGTACTTCATTAATTCTTATTTTGTAATAATGATATTTGTTTTTTTCACTATCAGAAAATTGAATAATCACTAAAGCATTTTTACAACTATTATACTCTAATTCATATCTATCTAAAGAAATTTTAGCAAAAAGTCCTCGGGTTGTCATTAAGTTATCTGATGCAGGAATGCTAATTGTAGCTTTAAATTCTTGATTAGAATAATCACAAAATGTATCAGTTTTGTTATGGTTAAAGTCGAGAGTTTTATTAAAGATTAATTCTGGATTAGATTTGTAAGGCCATATGTCATTGTTTCCTCCTAGACATTTTATATACTCATCTCCAGTTTTTAGAAAAGTGTATTTATATTTTTCATAATTCATATTCCAACTTGAAATAATAGATTTTTGAAATTGATAAGATTGAACAAGGTTTAGTATTGTGAAAAGACTAAGTGAAATAATTAAAATTGATTTTACCATTTTATTAGAAATGGTATTAAGAAGAATTGCTAAAACAATACAGATTAAACCATAAAACTCTACAAATGGTCTTTGGCTAAATGAAGGCCCATAATACCACATCCACCAACTACTTATAAAATAGGTTAAAACAATAAAGAATATTAATAGCCATCCATAAGCAAATTTGTTTCTTGTAAATAAATATAATAGGCCAATAAAAGTTATGAAGATTATTGGAGTGTATATGAATAATCCTTTCCTAAAACCAAATAAAACTTCAAATAATTCAGGGTTTAAAAAGTTGAAACCAGCATCAGGATAACTCCAAATTAAAAAACTTCCTGTTTGTATATAAGAAGCAATTAAGTGTAAACTAAGAATAGAAAAAAAGGTGATTAAACTAATACTTACCGTTTTGAATTTTAGAAGGTTTAGTATTGTTGTTTTTAAAGTAATGTAGTTTCCTGCTAGAAAAGGTAAACAAAGAATTATTAAACCATCTATGGGGCGGATTAAAGCAACCATCCCTAACACGAAAGACATTAAGTAAAAGAATTTTGTTTGTTGTGTAAGAAATAATTTTTTTGAAAAGTAAAGAAAGCTTGTTATGAAAAAAAAAGAATAGATGTGAGACATAGAAGGTGAGTCGACCACATATACTAACAGGTTGGTGGCAAATACTATTAATAAAAGAGAGATACTTATGATGTATTCTTTTATATAATAAAGCTCTAATAATTTTTTAAGTAATAGGAGTGATAGTAACAAATAGATAATTGCAGCAATGCTTATGGCTTTTTGAAAAGGTTCAGAGTAGCCATCTATTTTCTGATTAGTTAATTTGGCTGAAATACAACCTATAGCAAAAAAAGGAGCCATGGCAATTGCAGGGCCAACAAAGTATTTATTAGCTGTTTTATTTTCAACTTTAAAAATATATCTACCATCTGGCTCTTGATTTGAGATAGTATTGCTAAGGAAAATATTAGGCAAATACATATAATATCCTAGACCATCACTATTAATTGTGTTGATGTTTTTATCCTTCTTCCAAGTAAAATTTAAAGTTAAAAAATAGCAAATAGAACAAATTAAAAGAATAGAAATTGTTGAGAGAGAAAGTCTATTATTTAATAATGACATTAAAACTACTTGTTTAGGTATAATCAAAAATAACGAATTGATTTACTAGGATTAAATTTTTTGAAAAGTACTTTTTATATTATATGTCAAAGTAAACTTTAGGAGTTACTTGTAAACTTATCATATTATTTTGTTTGCAACTGCTTTAGAATTGAATTAGAACTACAGAAATACAGTATAGTTTTACATTAAAATATTTTTATGTCATTTGATTCATTAGGATTATCAGCACCTTTATTAAAAGCTGTAGCTAAAAAAGGCTATGCCGAACCATCTCCAATACAAGAGAAAGCTATACCTGTTGTTTTACAAGGTAAAGATGTTTTGGCTTCAGCACAAACGGGCACTGGAAAAACAGCAGGGTTTACCTTGCCAATTTTACAGTTGCTATCACAAACTCAGCAATCCCATAAAAGGCAAATTAGAGCATTAGTGTTAACGCCTACAAGAGAGTTGGCAGCACAAATTTTTGATAATGTAAAAGAATATAGTGAGTTTATCGATTTTCGTTCGGCTGTAATTTTTGGAGGGGTTAATCAAAATCCACAAATAAAAGCTATTAAAAATGGATTAGATTTATTGGTAGCAACTCCGGGTAGGTTACTTGATTTACATAATCAAGGACATTTATCTTTATCAAATATCGAAATTTTGGTGTTGGATGAGGCTGATAGAATGTTAGATATGGGTTTTTTGAGAGATATCAAACGTATTATGGAGTTGTTGCCGAAAAGAAGACAGAACCTTTTGTTCTCGGCAACTTTCTCTAAAGACATTAAAAAATTAGCAAACAGTATTTTATATCAACCTGTTATGGTTGAGGCTACTCCAGAAAATACTACTGCAGAAAAAGTAAGTCAAAGAGGATATAAAGTTGATAGAGGAAGAAAAGCTGAGTTGGTAATTAAATTAATATCGGAAGGTAACTGGAGTCAGGTATTGATTTTTATGAGAACTAAACACGGAGCAAATAATTTGACTAAAAAGTTATTGAAAAAGAATATTACTGCTGCAGCTATTCATGGTAATAAAACACAAGGCGCTAGAGTTAAAGCTTTATCCGATTTTAAAAGTGGAAAAATTAGAGTTTTGGTTGCTACAGATATTGCTGCTAGAGGATTAGATATTCC
This sequence comes from Vicingaceae bacterium, assembly GCA_029210015.1. Lineage (GTDB taxonomy): Bacteria > Bacteroidota > Bacteroidia > Flavobacteriales_E > Vicingaceae. The sequence continues at coordinate 30,468 of JARGOE010000017.1, read as the reverse complement.
CTTATTACCACATGTAATTAATTATGAATTGCCAAACATACCTGAAGATTACGTTCACCGTATTGGAAGAACTGGTAGGGCAGGTGCTAGTGGACAAGCAATTTCGTTAATAGATTTTGAAGAATATGAGTACGTTAGAGGTATTGAAAAATTATTAGGTGAAAAACTGCAAAGTGAAACCGTGCCTGGTTTTGATTTAGAGAATATTCCATCACCACCAAAACAAGAAAGAGGAAGAAGAAACCCTAACAAACCAAAGAAAAAGCAAGGTGGAGGAAATAGAAATGGTAATAATAACAGGGGAAATAGAAGGTAACTAGCTTTTAGCATCTTTTATTGATAAGCCAATTCTTTTCTTAGCAACATCAACTGCAATAACTTTAACTCTTACAAAATCATTTAAGTCTAGTTCTTCCATAGGGCTAGAAATAAACCTGTCTGTAATATGAGAAATGTGGACTAATCCATTTTCTTTAATACCAATATCTACAAAAGCTCCAAAGTTGGTAAGGTTGGTTACTAAGCCAGGTAAAACCATTCCTTCTTTTACATCATTAATGGACTTAAGCGATTCATCAAAATTGAATTTTTTAATTTTTTTACGAGGGTCAAATCCGGGCTTGGCCAATTCTTTTAAGATGTCTTCTAAGGTTAATTTTCCAACTTGATTAATTAATGTTTCATCTATTGATGTATTAACTATACTCTCATCCTCAATTAAATCTTCTACTTTTTTGTTGAACGATTTAGCAATAGCTCCAACTGTTTTGTATTGTTCTGGATGAACAGAAGTGTTGTCTAACACATTATCTCCTTTAACTCTTAAAAATCCTGCACATTGTTCAAATATTTTAGCTCCCATCCGAGGAACTTTTTTTAGTTCTTCACGAGATTTAAAAGGTCCATTTTCTGTTCGGTAATCAATAATGTTTTGAGCTAAAACAGGACCAACGCCTGCTACATACTGCAATAAATATTTACTTGCTGTATTTACATTAACACCAACTTGATTAACGCATGATTCTACTACATGGTCGAGTTCAGTTTTTAATAATGTTTGGTCAACATCGTGTTGGTATTGTCCAACTCCAACAGATTTTGGATCTATTTTTACCAACTCTGCTAAAGGGTCCATTAAACGCCTACCAATACTTACAGAGCCTCTAACGGTTACATCGTAATCAGGAAATTCTTCTCTTCCAATTGAAGATGCAGAATAAATAGAAGCACCATTTTCGTTGACTGTAAACACATCTACAGGTTTGTCAAAATGAACTTTCTTTACTAATTGTTCTGTTTCTCTTCCAGCAGTTCCATTACCAATGGCAATGGCTTCAATTTTATAAGCATTTGCTAAGCTTCCAATTTTGCTAGCTGAAGCACTAAATTTATTTTGTGGTGGATGAGGAAATATAGTTTCGTTGTGTTTTAAATTACCTTGTTTATCTAAACAAACTACTTTACAACCTGTTTTAAAACCAGGGTCTATCGCTAAAATTTTTTTACCTCCTAAAGGCGGTACCATTAACAATTGACGCATATTTTTTGCAAAAACTTTGATAGCCTCTTGGTCGGCTTTAAGTTTAATTTCTTTTAGTAATTCGTTTTCTATAGTAGGTTTTAGTAAACGCTGGTAAGCATCTTTAACTGCTTGCGATACAATGTCAGAAGCTTCTCCATTTCCTTTAACAAAGTAACGGTTCATATCATCTAATACACGTGCTTTATCTACCTTAATTCCTGAAGTTAAAAAACCTTCATCTGTTCCTCTTAAAATTGCCAACACACGGTGTGATGGAGCTTTGGTTGCTTTTTGTGAAAAGTCAAAATACAGTTCGTATTTCTCGGCTGCTGCTTCTTTTCCTTTTTTTAGTTTAGAATACAATTCACCATCATAATTAAAGGTTCTTCTTATTCTGTCTCTAGTATTTTGACGTTCACTAATCCATTCAGCAATAATATCTTTAGCACCATCAATAGCTTCTTCTTCTGTTTTAATATTGCCTTTAATAAATCGCTGAATAGTATTACTTAAATGTTGTTGCTCTTGTTTAATAATGATTTTGGCTAAACCTTCTAAACCATTTTGACGAGCCACTTCTGCTTTGGTTTGGCGTTTAGGTTTATAAGGCAGGTAAATGTCTTCTAGCACTTTATCATCCCAACAGTTGTCAATTTTTTCTTTTAACTCAGCATTGAGTTTTCCTTGCTCTTCAATTACTGAGCAAATGTGTGTTTTCCGTTTTTCTAACTCCTTAAACTTAGCTAACTGTTTCTGAACTTCAAACACATTAATGTCTTCCATTCCACCAGTCATATCTTTACGGTAACGCGCTATAAAAGGGACAGTTGCTCCACCATCTAATAAATTGATAACCGCTTTAACATCCTTTTCAAGAAGGTTAATGTTTTTGGAAATAAGGAAAGAGAACATCAAAAAGAATATTTATTTCCTCGTATAATCATGCACAAACTTGCAAAGTTGCTTCACATTTTCAACTGGTGTGCCAGGTAAAATACCATGTCCTAAATTAAAAATGTGCCCTGGTCTTCCTTTTACAGAATCTAAAATCTTTTTGGTTTTTGCTTCAATAATACTCCAGTCAGCAAACAATGCAGTTGGGTCTAGATTACCTTGTACCGCAACTTCGTAATTTAAGTCTTCCCACGTTTTTGCTAAGTCAGTTTTCCAATCAATAGCAATTACATCAGGGTTAGCTTTACGTAAGCTTGGTATTAAATGTGCAGAATGTACACCCATAGAAATTAAAGGCACAGTTGGGTTTTTCTCCTTTACAATTTGAATCATTTTTTCTACATGTGGATAAACGTATTCGTTGTAGTCATCTATATCTAAAGCACCAACCCAACTATCAAAAATTTGTACTACCATGGCTCCACTTTCTATCTGAAAGTTGAGGTAGTTTGCCATTACTGTACCTAACTTATCCATTAGCAAATGCCAAGATTTTGTTTCGTTGTACATAAAAGCTTTCATCTTTTCGTAGTTCTTTGATGGGCCACCTTCAATCATGTAACTTGCCAAGGTAAAAGGAGCACCAACAAAACCAATACAAGGGACGTTTAGCTCTCCTTTAAGAATACTTAAAGCTTTTCCTGTGTACCACATTTCTGTTGCTGGGTCAACTACTTTCAATTTCTCAACATCAGCAACTGTTCTAATTGGGTTATGGATTAATGGTCCGTAGCCTTTTTTGTATTCAAAGCTAATTCCCATTGGTCCTAACGGAATTAAAATATCAGAAAATATAATCGCAGAATCTAATTCAAATTGGTTGATAGGCAAAAGTGTAACTTCAGCAGAAACTTCAGGAATAGTACTAATATCAATAATACTGTACTTTTCCTTAATCTTCATGTACTCTTTTTGGTATCGACCTGCTTGTCGGGCTAACCAAAGTGGAGTGTAAGGAGTTTCTTCTCTTCTACAAGCTTTTAAAAAATTGTCGTTAAATTCTGCCATATCCTATATTATTTAGCCAATTTCATGGCTGCATTAATTGCGTTTGTAATTTTATTCATATCATCATCACTCAATACTGAGCACAAAAACCAAGCTTCAAATTGAGAAGGTGGAATGTAAACTCCATTCTCTATTAATCCCCAAAAGAATTTAGTAAATCTATCAGTGTCACATTCTTGAGCCTCAGTAAAGTTAGTTACTTTTTTAGCTTTAAAAAATGGGTTAACCATAGAACCAAATCTATTTACTGTTAAGTCAATTCCGTTTTCTTTGGCCGCAGCCAATAAAGCTTTTTCAATTTGTTCAGCTTGTGTGTTAAACTTAGCGTATGGGTTTTGAGATTTCAACTCTTCTAAAGTAGAAATTCCTGCAGCCATAGCAACTGGGTTCCCAGATAAAGTTCCTGCTTGGTACATAGCACCTAAAGGAGCAACCATTTGCATAATTTCTTTTCTAGCTCCGTAAGCTCCAACAGGGAAACCTCCACCAACAACTTTTCCTAAACAAGTAATGTCAGCTTCAACTCCTAATAATTCTTGGGCTCCACCAAATTTAGAACGGAAGCCTGTCATTACTTCATCAATTACTAAAAGTATTCCGGCTTGTTTTGTTATCTCTCTTAACTCAGTAATAAAACTGTTTGATGGAATAACAGTCCCCATATTACCTGCAATAGGTTCAATAAAAACAGCAGCTATATCATCACATTCTGCAATGTGTTTTTTTACTGAATCAATATCATTGTATTCTGCTATCAAAGTGTTTTTTACTGCGTCATTAGGTACTCCAGCACTTCCAGGAATACTTAATGTTGCTAAGCCAGAACCTGCAGCAACTAATAAAGCATCAGAATGACCGTGGTAACACCCAGCAAATTTCACAATGTGATTCTTTTTAGTATAGGCTCTAGCCAATCGTATAGCACTTAAAATAGCTTCTGTACCAGAGTTTACAAATCTTACCTTATCCATTCCAGGAAAAGCATCGCAAACCATTTTTGCTAGCTCAATTTCATTTTCAGTACTTGCTCCAAAAGTAAAACCTGCATCAACTTGTTCTTGTACAGCTTCTACTACTTTTTTATTACCATGTCCCAAAATCATTGGGCCATAAGAAAGCACTAAATCAATGTATTTGTTTCCATCTACATCGTATATTTTACTTCCGTGCGCTTTCTCCATAAATAATGGATTGCCGCCAACAGAGTTAAACGCTCTAACAGGAGAGTTTACCGCTCCAACTAAATGCTTTTGCCCTTTTTCGTAGAGTTCTTTCGATTTTTTATTGTTCATTTTTGTTCAAAATTTTAGCCGCTTCTTTAGCGAAGTATGTAATGATAATGTCTGCACCAGCTCTTTTAATAGAAAGTAGCGTTTCCATCATTACTTTTTGTTCATCTATCCATCCGTTATTACCAGCTGCTTTAACCATGGAGTATTCTCCACTAACGTTATAAGCAGCAATAGGTAGATCAAAATTATTTTTTAAGTCTCTTATAATATCTAAGTAAGATAAAGCAGGTTTTACCATTAAAATATCTGCTCCTTCATCAACATCTGCTTGAGCTTCTTTAATTGCTTCATTTCTATTTGCTGGGTCCATTTGGTAAGTTCTTCTATCACCAAAACTTGGAGCAGAATCTGCCGCATCTCTAAATGGTCCGTAATACGATGAGCAATACTTTACGGAGTAACCCATAATAAGAATTTTTTCAAATCCATTTTTATCTAACTCATCTCTTATTTCTTTTACCGCAAAATCCATCATGCCTGAAGGTGCAACCATATCAACTCCAGCTTTTGCTTGAGCTAACACTTGCTTTCGCAGATTCACTAATGTTAAATCGTTGTCAACATCATGGTCGCACAAAACACCACAATGACCATGGTCGGTATATTCACAAAAACATACATCTGCAATTACAAGTAAAGAAGGGTAGTTGCTTTTAATGTGTCGAATTGCTTTTTGAATAATACCTTCATCATTCCAGCTTTCACTTCCGTCAGCATCTTTGTTTAAAGGAATTCCAAAAAGGATTATTGATTTAATTCCCAAAGCAACAACTTCATCCAATTCTTCATTAATTCTATCTAAAGAATAACGATAAATGCCGGGCATTGAAACAATTTCTTTTTTAATGTTATCACCCTCTTCAATAAAAAGAGGATAAATAAAGTTAGCTACCTGAAGTTCAGTTTCTCTAACTTTTGCTCTTATTTCTTCAGTTTTTCTATTGTCTCGAAGTCTTTCTGCCATTTGAGGGAAATTATGAGTACAAATATACGTTTGTAAAGAAGATGTTAAAAAGAATACATATCATATTTATTGAACTTTATGCAGTAATTTTACTGAATGGATAATAAACCCGTTATAGTAATTGCTGGAGGAAGTGGTTTTTTAGGAAG
>JARGOE010000017.1:21631-24479 GCA_029210015.1 Vicingaceae bacterium | reverse complement strand
GAATGGATAATAAACCCGTTATAGTAATTGCTGGAGGAAGTGGTTTTTTAGGAAGTTATTTGGTAAATTACTTTAAGGAGAACTACAAAATTGTTGTGCTGACAAGAGGTAAGGAAGAACAAATAGAAGGTGTTTATTTTCAAAATTGGGATGGAAAGTCACTAGGAAAATGGCTTGATAGTCTTTCTGGAGCTGAAGCTCTAATAAATTTATCAGGGAAATCAATTAACTGTAGGTTTACTGATGAGAATAAACAAGCTTTGATTAGCTCAAGGGTGAATAATACTAGATTATTATCTGATGCTGTTACTAGTTTGGCTAACCCACCTAAGGTGTGGTTGAATGCAAGTGCTGGGGCAATGTATAATTCTGGAAAAGAACCCAATACTGAAGACGAAACTATTTTTTCAAATAGTTTTTTAAGCAAAATGGCTATAGCATGGGAAGAAGCTTTTTACAAAGAAAACCTACCTCAAACCAGAAGAGTATCGTTAAGAATATCATTGATTTTGGGTAGGGATGGAGGAGTTTTTCCTGTATTAAAGAAAATTACTTCACTGTTTTTGGGTGGAGCTGCTGGTTCAGGAAAGCAGATAATGTCATGGATGCATATCAATGATACTGCAAGAGCAATTGAATTTTTAATTAAAAATAATATTGAAGGACCGGTTAACTTTTCTACATCTAATCCAAAGTCTAATAAACAATTTATGAAAACCTTAAGAAAAGTAATGAGAGTATCTTTAGGAATTCCAGCACCAGCATTTGGAATAAAGTTAGGTAGTATTGTTCTAGGGAATGAACCTAGTTTGTTGCTAGATAGTGTTAATTTTATTCCAAAAAAATTAAATGATAAAGGGTTTAAGTTTAACTATGAACATTTAGATGAAGCTTTATCAGATTTAGTGAAGAATGGGTAAACAACATGCTATAATATTATTTGATGGTGATTGCAATTTCTGCAACTACTGGGTGAAATATATTATTGAGCGAGATAAAAAGGACTTGTTTAGATTTACTTCTTTACAATCTGAAACAGGTAAAGATTTGCTGAAGAAATATGATTTAAAAGATGATTTAGAAACAGTTGTTTTGATAAAAAATAATAAAGCTAAAACTAAATCAACTGCTGCACTACACATATTTAAAGGTTTAGGAAGTATTTATCAATTAGCAATTATTTTCATTGTTGTTCCTACATTTATTAGAGATGCAGTCTACTCTTTGGTAGCTAAATATCGTAAACAATTAATGAAAAGTCAATCTTGTATTATTCCTACGCAAGCAGTTAAAAATAAATTTTTAGAATAATGGCAAAACCTTTTTTAATAGCAGAATGGAGGAAGCTAATATTAGCTAACTATGAGATTGATCCAAAAGTTTTAGAACCTTATCTACCTGTTGGAACTGAATTAGATTTTTGGCAAAAGAAGTGTTATGTGAGCTTGGTTGGGTTTATGTTTTTGAACACAACAGTTAAAGGCATTAAAGTTCCTGGACATGTAAATTTTGAGGAAGTAAACTTGCGTTTTTATGTAAAACGAACTGATGAATCGGGAGAGGTGAAAAGGGGTGTTGTTTTTATAAAAGAAATAGTTCCAAAACCAATGATAACTTTTGTAGCTAATAAATTGTTTAAAGAACATTATGAAACTTTGGCTATGAATCATTTGTGGGAAGAAAAAGAAAATACCAGAACTGTAAAGTATGTTTGGTACAAAGAAAATAGAGAGAACTCAATTTCGGTTGAAGCTGATAAAGAAGCTCAAGAAATGTTGTCCAATTCTAAAGAGTTTTTTATCACCGAGCATTACTGGGGATATTCTAAAGGAAAAAATAATACTTCCAACGAGTATGAAGTAAAGCACCCAATTTGGCAAGTTTATCCAGTTAAAAAAGCAGTAATTAATGTTGATTATGGTTTAACCTATGGAGATGAGTTTGAATTTTTAAATCATCATCAACCGGCTTCTGTTATGTTAGCAGAGGGTTCTGAAATAAGTGTAGGTAATAAAAGAATAATCAGTTAATTAAGTATTTTTGCATCGTGTATGCAGTAGTTGATATAGAAGCCACAGGTGGTAATCACGTTAAGGGTAAAATAATAGAAATAGCTATTTATATTTTTGATGGTGAAACTGTTGTTGATGAGTACGCAACTTTGGTAAACCCTGAAGTTAAGATTGATTGGTACGTAACCAAACTAACTGGAATAACTAATAGTATGGTTAAAGATGCTCCTGTATTTGCTGAGGTAGCTCAAAAAATTTCAGAATTAATTAAAGGAAATATTTTTGTGGCTCATGATGTTATTTTTGATTACCGCTTTTTAAAAGCAGAAATGAAAAAGGCAGGGATTGTTTTAAACGAACCCAAAGTGTGTACACTAAAATTGAGTGAAAAATATTTGCCTGATGCTGAATCTTATAGTTTAGGTAAATTATGTGAAGCGTTAGATATTCCAATACCAGAAGAAGATAGACACCGTGCTGCAGGAGATGCTTTGGCAACAACTAAATTATTAAAGATATTATTGAGTAAGAGTGACGGGTGATTTGAAACAAAAAAGCCTCAGATTTCACTGAAGCTTTTCGACATAAGTTTGACAGAATTGATTAATTCTCAATTATCTTAAATTCTGTTCTTCTATTTTTTTGATGGGCATCTTCTTTAGCTGTTTCACTTGTCATTTTTTCAATGTCAACATCACTAACTAATAACATTGTTTCCCCATAACCTTTTGCTATTAGTCTATCTTTAGCTATTCCTTTTTCTACTAAATAATCCATACAAGATTGTGCTCTTTGCTGAGATAGGTTTTTATTGTAAGAGTCGCTCCCTCTTGAAT
>JARGOE010000017.1:11198-21531 GCA_029210015.1 Vicingaceae bacterium | reverse complement strand
GATTGTGCTCTTTGCTGAGATAGGTTTTTATTGTAAGAGTCGCTCCCTCTTGAATCTGTATGTGCAGAAAATTCAATTTTCATTTTTGGATTAGCATTTAATAATGCTATTACTTTTTTCAATTCATTAGCAGATGATTCACGCAGTGTAGCTTTATTGTAATCGTAAAAAATATTATTTAAAACTACTTTTTTGCCTACTTCAAGTTTATCTAATTTAATGTGTTTTTCTACTACTTGAAATGCTGCATCATCAGGAATATTAAAATTCTCTGAATAAAATAAATAGCCTTTAGACTTTACACTTATTCCATAATCTTTTCCTGCAGGAAGAGAAACCATAAATTTACCTGTAGCACTGTTTGATTCAAATGTTCCAACTAACTTATCTTCTGTATTGTCATAAATTTCTACTTTAGAAAACAGAGGTTCTCCAGTTTTTCTATCTGTTACAGTTCCTTTTAAAAGTGTCAACTTAGGTTTGTTAATTTGATCCAAAAAGGCAACTCTATAAATATCTCTTTTACCTTTTCCTTCGGCTTTAATGGATGTGTAATATCCATAATCTCCACTTGCAGTTAACACAAAGCAAACATCATCCTCAGAACTATTAATTGGGTAACCTAGGTTTTCTGGATTACTCCACATTCCTTTTTCATTAACACTTTTAAAAATGTCATATCCTCCCATAGTTGAATGTCCTTTAGAACTAAAGTATAATGTTTTTCCATCAGGGTGAAGGAAAATTGCATCTTCATCTTCTGAAGTATTAATTGAGTTTCCAAGGTTTTCTGCTTCTCCCCAATTTCCTTCACTATCTTTGGTTGCTTTATAAATGTCTTTTCCACCTTTACCATTAGGCCTATTACTCACAAAATAGATCGTATTTCCATCAGGAGAATAACATGCAGAAGTTTCCTGGCTTTTAGAGTTTATTGGTTCAGGAAGTTCTGTAGGTTCAGACCAATCATTCCCTTTCTTTTCTGAAACATAAATATTACCAATACCTTTTTTATTATCTCTATATAAAAATAGTTTTTGTCCATCTAAAGCTAACCCAACTGTTGCATCATGAGATTCACTGTTTACAGGATTTCCCATGTTTTTAGCGTCAGTCCATTTGTCGTTTTCTAGAGTAGAATAATATATGTCTTCGTAATAATCTGCAATTCCAGCATCAATCTGACCTCCAGTTGTATTTGGTCTTCTTGAAGTAAAAAATATTTCAGATTCATCAGCAGTAATTACTGGAACATATTCTTCATTTTCACTATTTATAGCTTCGCTTAAACTTTTTATTTCAACGTTAATTGGTGTTGCTACAAGTTGTTTGGCATATGTACATTCTTTAATTTTTTTGTCTGATTTAGATGCGGTTTCAGTGTCAATTTTACTTTTTGTTGTTTTTGAAAGTTTGTAGTACTTAATGGCTTCATCAAAATCATTGTTAAAATGATAAGATTTTGCCATCATAAAGTAGTAGTAGCCATCTAAATCTTTACTTAACTGGTGTGCTTTTTTAAAATATTGTGTGGCTTTAGATTTATCTGATGAATGCATATAACAATCGCCAATCTTTGCATTTAGTTCTGCATTATTAGGGTTAAATTGGTTCGCAGCTAAATAATTATCTAAAGCTTTTGTATAAAAATTCGTATAATATTTTGAATCTCCTTCTTGTAAATTTTTGTAAGCTTCTTTAAATCCAGCAGGGTCTGATTTAAAGTTAGATTTGGAAAATTCTACATTTGTTTGCGCTATGATAATATTGCATAGAAACACAGTTGTTAGTAGTAGTATTTTTTTCATACTCAATTTATATAAAGATGCTGTAGTCTTTTGGTTAGATAAAAAGGATTAATTTGCTGTAACATTATTAAGAATTGTCCTTCATTACAAATCTAGCAGTATTTCTACTTTTTTGTTCCACTATAATTTCTTTGTTTGTGGTTACTCTTTTGATAGTTTCCTCGTCATAATGGCGAATGGTTACTAGCTCTAAATTTTCGTTATAAAGTACTTTATAATCCTTTCGAAGCTCATCTATTAAGGGTAAAGTTTTTTGGTTGTCAAAATCAACACAAACAGAAAAGCTAATGGCTGAATTTTGCATCAAGTTGATTTTAACTCCCTTGTCAGAAAACAAACCAAAAATATGACTTAGACTATCTTCTAAAATAAAAGAATAGTCTTTAGCTGAAATAGATATTAATACCTGATTCATTTTAAAAATAAAAGATGGAATTAAAGAATCTTCAGAAGAGTTTTCGTTAATGATTGTTCCATCTTCTTTAGGGTTAATAAACGATTTTATATACAATGGGATATTTTTATTATGTAAAGGTTTTATGGTTTTTGGGTGAATAACCGAAGCACCATAATAAGCCAACTCTACTGCTTCATGGTAAGAAATGTTGTTAAGTTTCTCAGTTACATCAAACCATTTTGGATCGGCATTTAACATGCCCGGAACATCTTTCCAGATGGTAACACTTTCAGCATTTAAGCAATATGCTAAAATCCCAGCACTAAAATCAGAACCTTCTCTGCCTAAAGTAGTAGTAAATAATTCTGAGCTAGATCCAATAAATCCTTGGGTAATAATTAGGTTTTGCCCTTTCTCTAATTTAGCTTGAATTTCTTTTTTTGCAAATTGCTCTGTTACTACCCAATCTACTTTTGCATTTCGATAAGTGTTATCTGTTTGAATGACATTCCTAACATCTAACCAAGTATTTTCTGTTCCGTTTTCTTTTAGAAAGGCGCTGACTATTTTGGTAGCAAGCATTTCTCCTACAGAAACAATTTGATCATAAACATAATCATATTCACGAACAGCTTCGTCTTCAATTTCCCATTCAATTTCTACAAAAGTATTGTGTATTTCTGTAAAAATAGGGTGGTTTTTAGCGCTAAATAAATCGTTTAAAATGTTAAAGTGAAAGTCTTTAACTTCTTGAAAGTGTTCTTGTGTTTTGCCATCTTTGTTTAAGTATGATTCTACTACTTTTTCTAAGCCATTGGTTGTTTTTCCCATGGCAGAAATAACAACTACCAAATCATCATTAAATAGTTTAATAACCGATTCCACATTTTTTACTGCTTCGGCATTTTTTACTGATGCACCACCAAACTTAAATACTTTCATTACTCAAATCTTAATTTTCCATTTATCCATTCACCATCCAACTCAGCATCAAATTTCTTATAAAAATTAATAGCTGGTTCATTCCAATCTAATACTTGCCAATTCATCAATTTAGCATTCATATTTTTGGCAGCCTTAATGGTTTCATCAAATAAAACCTTACCAATTTTTTGACCTCTATATTCTTCTTTTACTACAATATCTTCTAAGTACAAACATTTCCCTTTCCAAGTAGAATAACGAATATAATAGAAACTCATTCCTATAATTCCTTGGTTGTTTTCTGCTAAAATAATCCAGTATAAAGGGTGTTCTCCAAAACCATCTTTTTCTAGATCTTCAAGGCTAATAGTTACTTCTTCAGGAGCTTTTTCATATAAAGCTAATTCTTTAACTAAGTTTAAAACCTGAGGTAAATCTTCTTTTGTTGCTTTTCTAATGTTGAAATCCATTTAACAAATGTAGGTTAAAACTTACTAAATCCTAAAAGGATTCCAGCATAAATTCCTTACTTTGCAACATCAAATTTATAAGCATGAACAAAGTTGTAACCTTAAACGAATTTATTCAAGACAGACAAGCAGATTTTCCATTTGCAACAGGAGAATTGAGCCAATTATTAAGTGATATTGGGGTAGCTTCAAAAATTATTAATCGTGAAGTTAATAAAGCTGGATTAGTTGAAATTTTAGGAGCTGCCGGAAATGAAAATATTCAAGGAGAGGAACAACAAAAATTAGATGTTTATGCTGATAATCAGTTTATCAATGCATTTAGAAGTGGTGGAGAAGTTTGTGGGATTGCATCTGAAGAAAACGATGATTTTTTACCTTTTGATAATGAGGGGTCAAGAGATGCAAAATATGTTGCAACATTTGATCCGCTCGATGGTTCTTCTAACATTGATGTAAATGTATCTATCGGAACTATTTTTTCTATTTGTAGAAGAGTTTCTACCGAAGGGGCAAGTCAATTAGAAGATTTTTTACAGCCAGGTACAGAACAAGTAGCGGCAGGATACGTTTTATATGGATCTTCTACTATGTTGGTTTATACTACAGGTAAAGGAGTAAATGGCTTTACATTAGATCCAAGTATAGGAGAATTCTGTTTGTCTCATCCAGATATTAAAACACCGGATGACGGTAGGTTATATTCTTTTAATGAAGGAAATTATAATACTTTTTCTGGCGGATTGAAAAAATATTGTGATTGGGTAAAAGAAGAAGACCCTTCAACAGGAAGACCGTATTCATGTAGATATATTGCGTCTATGGTAGCAGATGTACACCGTAATTTGATTAAAGGTGGTGTGTTTTGTTATCCAGCAACAGCTGGATCTCCTGATGGTAAATTGAGATTGTTGTATGAATGTAATCCTATGGCGTTTATTGTTGAACAAGCTGGAGGAATTGCAACCACAGGTTATGAGCGTATTATGGAAATTCAACCTACAAAATTGCACCAACGTGTTCCTGCTTTAATGGGTTCAAAAAATATGGTTGGCAAGGTTTTAGAGATGATAGAAAAATATGGATAAACAGTTCCAGGTAAAATCTTTAAAACAACATTTAAATTGGATTACATTTTTTTTAATGTTACTTCCAATTTATTCAACTTCTCAAATTGTAGATGAAAAAATTCAACTTGATACGATTTCTGAATCTATTCAAGTAATTTATCGGCCAACAGTTACTAATCCTTCTACTCATTACTCCAAAAAAGTAGCCGTTTTTGCTAGCGATACATCTCAAATTGCAATTGAAAAAACATATTTAAAGGGAGTTAAAAATGGTATTTATAAAGTTTATTATCCAACAGGGAGATTAAAGGTTAAAACTGTTTTTGCTAATGATAAGATTAATGGAGAATGGACTTGGTACGATAAGGAAGGAATTATTTTAGTAAAAGGAATATATGTAAATAACATTAAACACGGTTATTGGGCATATAAACACTTGAAAATATATGGAAGATACAAAAATGGTAAACGAAACAAGATGTGGTATACTCCAGATGCTAATAACAAAAAAGTAAAATCACAATATAAAAATGGTTTACTAGTAAAAGGTGACGGGTTTGGAGATTTAAAGATTGAATTAACACCAGATACAGTTTATCAAAAAGAAGATACTACAATTGTTGAATCTACTGTGCCAGTAAAAACTGAGGTTACTGTTGTTGAAAAGCATTTTGAACAAGCTCTTGATTTTCTAGCACATAACGCTTTATTCAGGAAAACGATTAAAGAATTTTATAAGAAGGATATTCAAAAATATAAGAAGAATTACAAACAAGATGTTTTTCAGTTTAAGATAGCTGAAGTAACTCCTAAAATGGAAATTAATAGTTTTTTGAAGCAAAGTGAAGAGGGTAAAATTCAAGTAGCTGTAATCGATTATATTTTAAAAAATGAAGCTGAAAAACTGAAAGAGAGTTTTAATGTTTTAGATGTTGTAACTGATAAAAATATTATTAAAAAAGCTTCAAAGAATGAAGCCGAATCAACTGTTTATTTTTCAGGGTATCATAATAATTTATTGCGAATTGATGTGGTTTGGTCTCCTACTAAGGAGGTTAAAACTGAAGTTACTACTTTTAAAGTATTGCTCTATTTCGATGATAACGGTGTGCTAAAAGGTGCTGAATATCAAAAGTTTTAATACTCTCTATCTACCACTTTATATAACCCAAGTTGCTTGTCTACTTTCTTTTGTAGCCATTTAGGTAGTTCTTTAGATCTTTTGTAATTAGAAAGTACTTTATATAATTTTCCTTTTCTATATTTAATTAAGATGTAGCACCCATGTAAAAATAATGGAGCACTGATTAAAGTTAGAGGAATTCCTATTGCTTTAGTTTGAGGTATAGCTGCTAGGCCAACTGTAATAGGTAGAAATAGCATTTCACCATAAGCCCCGTTATCTTTCTTGTCAAAGAATAAATCGATAACAACACTAGCTGTATCATTAACTCCAAAATCTTTGGTAAAATCACTATAACTCATTTTTCTTGGCTTTACTTTATCTTGGCTATAAACAGAATAGCTTAAGGTAAATAATAAAACAAAAGGCAAAATTTTATTCATACTTCAAAGCTAAAAATATATATGCTATAATCTCTCCATCTGGGATTAAATCTTAATTTTATGCTCGGATGAAAGCGATGGAGTTAAAAGCGATTTTTTCTAACTCTGAAAAAACGCAAAAAATTTGCAATCAATTTAAAGAAAATGAATTATCACATCTTCATTTACAGGGATTGGTGGGTTCGGCTGTCCCATTTTTAGCCAATGGTATTTTCTCAAATTTTCCGGTTGATCAACTTTTTATTTTAAATGATAAAGAAGAAGCTGCATACTTTTACAATGATTTGCAGCGTATTGTAGGTGATGAAAAAGTGTTGTTTTTTCCAAGTTCTTACCGAAGACCATATCAAATAGAGGATACTGACAATTCTAATATTTTATTGCGTGCTGAAGTTCTAAGTGCTTTGGCTAAAAAAAGTAGTACTAAGTGTGTGGTAACATATCCTGATGCTTTATCAGAAAAAGTAGTAACAAAAAAAAACTTAGAAAAGAGTACCACAAGAATAAATGTTGGTGATGAACTTTCGATAGATTTTATTAATGAAGTTTTATACGAATATGGTTTTGTTCGTGAAGATTTTGTGATTGAACCTGGCCAGTTTTCTGTTCGTGGAGGTATTGTAGATGTGTTTTCTTTTTCTAATAATCATCCTTATAGAATTGAGTTTTTTGGTGATGAAGTAGAATCTATCAGAACGTTTGATCCTGTAACACAATTAAGTATAAAAGAATATAAGCGAATAGCAATTATTCCTAACGTTCAAACTACTTTGATTAGTGAGAACCGTGAGTCATTTATTGATTTCTTACCCAAAAATTGTATTATTTGGGATAAGAACATTGAGCTTACTTCAGAAAGAATTAATAAAGATTTTGAACGTGCTTTAGAAGCATATCAAGAAGCAGAAAACTCTCCTTTAAAACATTTAAAGCCAGTAGATTTATTCGCAACTAAAGATGGATTTTTAGAAAGAATAGCACAAAAAAATACAATTGAATTTGGTTCTCAATTTACATTAAAAAGTGATTTTACGGTTTTGTTTAATCAAAAACCACAACCAAGTTTTAATAAGAATTTTGATTTGTTGCATGATGATGTCGCAGCAAAAAAACAAGATGGTTTTACCAATGTTATTTTAACGGATACAACTAAACAAGTAGAGCGGTTACAAAATATTTTTGAAGATATTGGCAAAGAATTAGAGGTTAACTTTATTTTGTTGCCAATTCATGAAGGTTTTATTGATATTGATGAGAAAGTTGCTTGTTACACGGATCATCAGATATTTAACCGTTACCAAAAATTTAATTTAAAAAGTAGTTACAACAAAAAAACTGAAGCTCTAACATTAAAAGAAATTCATGGATTAACTCCTGGTGATTTTATTACGCATATTGACCATGGAGTGGGTAGGTTTTCTGGCTTAGAAAAAATAGATGTACAAGGTAAAAAACAAGAAACAATACGTATTGTTTATTCGAACAATGATTTGTTGTATGTTAGTATTCATTCTTTACATAAAATTTCAAAGTTTGTAGGTAAAGATGGAACACCACCAACTGTAAATAAATTAGGTTCTAATAAATGGCAAACCTTAAAAAGTAAAACCAAAAAGAAAATAAAAGAAGTTGCTTTCGATTTAATTAAACTTTATGCAGAACGTAAATCGAAAAAAGGGTTTCAATACATGCCCGATACCTATTTACAAAATGAGTTAGAAGCATCTTTTATTTATGAGGATACTCCTGACCAATTAAAAGCAACCAATGATATTAAAAAGGATATGGAAGCAGAATATCCTATGGATAGATTGGTGTGTGGAGATGTTGGTTTTGGTAAAACAGAAGTAGCTATTCGTGCATCATTTAAGGCTGTTTCTGATAGTAAGCAAGTAGCTGTTTTGGTGCCTACAACAATTCTGGCTTTACAGCATTATAAAACATTTAAAAAAAGATTGGAAGATTTCCCTTGTACGGTAGATTATATCAATCGTTTTAAAACTCCTAAGCAGCAAAAAGAAACATTAGAAAGATTAGCTAAAGGTGAAGTTGATATTTTAATAGGAACACATCGTATTGTTGGTAAAGATGTAAAGTTTCAAGATTTAGGGTTGTTGGTTATAGATGAAGAGCAGAAGTTTGGAGTGTCTGTAAAAGACAAATTGAAAACGATTAAGACTAATGTTGATACATTAACTTTAACTGCAACGCCTATTCCAAGAACTTTACAATTTTCATTAATGGCTGCAAGAGATTTGTCTAACATTAATACACCGCCACCAAATAGGCAGCCAGTAGAAACAAAGTTGGTAACTTTTAATGAGGAGGTATTTAGAGATGCAGTTGCTTACGAAGTAGCAAGAGGAGGACAAGTGTTCATAGTCAATAATCGTATAGAAAATATTAAGGAAATTGCTGGGATGGTGCAGCGTTTATGTCCTGATGTTAAAGTGTTAATTGCTCATGGACAAATGAAGGGAGATGAATTAGAGCAACGAATGATGGCTTTTGTAGAGGGCGAGTTTGATGTTTTAATAGCAACAACAATAATTGAGTCTGGTTTGGATATTCCTAATGCCAATACCATAATAATTAATAATGCCAATCATTTCGGATTAAGTGATTTACACCAAATGAGAGGTCGTGTTGGGCGTTCTAATAAAAAAGCGTTTTGTTATTTGATGGCTCCGCCAACACATAGTTTAACACCAGAGGCTAGAAAAAGGTTAACCGCTATTGAGCAGTTTTCAGATTTAGGAAGTGGGTTTAATATTGCTATGCGAGATCTAGATATTAGAGGTGCTGGTAATTTATTAGGAGGAGAGCAAAGTGGTTTTATTTCAGAAATAGGTTTTGACATGTATCAAAAAATATTACAAGAAGCTATTGATGAACTAAAAGAAACAGACTTTAAAGAACTTTATAAAGAAGAACTAGAAAATAAAGATTTTGTTCGAGACTGTCAGTTAGAAACTGATATGGAAATCATGATTCCTGACCAGTATATTGCGAATATTGGAGAACGACTGGCAATTTATAGAGATTTAGATGATGTTATTACTGATGAAGGTTTGGATCAGATTAAAGAAAATTTAATTGACCGTTTTGGAGAAATACCTAAGCCTACTCAAGAATTGTTTAATGCGATACAGTTAAGATGGCTTGCTAAAAGTATTGGTTTAGAAAAATTAGTTTTAAAGCAAAAGAAACTAATTGGTTACTTTATTTCTAATCAAGAATCACCTTATTATCAATCATCAAAATTTACCAAAGTATTAAATTATATACAGAATAACCCTCATGCATGTAAAATGAAAGAACGTAATGAGAAGCTTACTTTGGTTTTTGAAAATGTATCTAATGTTAAGCAGGCCATAGAACTTTTAGAACCTATTGATCTGAAGAAAGAATTAATTATATAAAAAAACTTACATGCAAAATCCTTACGTAATAATAATATTTGCCAGTTTACTGGTCATTTTTTCTTACATCTTTACTCAGATATCTAAGTATACAAAGATACCTTCAGTTATCTTTTTAATAGGCACAGGTATTGGTGGGCAGTTTGCAGTAAAGTACTTTGGTATTAATGTGCCTGATTTAGGTAATTATTTAGGGTTGCTAGGTGTGGTTGGATTAATGATGATTGTTTTAGAAGGAGCCTTAGATATTAAAATACATCGTAATAAAATCAGGACTATTTTGGCAGCTTTGGCTACTTCCATTATTATTTTAGGAGTAACTAATTCATTAATCGCATCCATTATTTACTTTACCCAAAATTGTTCTTTTATGGATGCATTTTTATATGCTATCCCATTATCAGTGGTGAGTAGTGCTATTGTTATTCCAAGTGTTCACACTTTGATCCCTTCTAAAAAGGAGTTTATGATTTTAGAAGCAACACTGTCTGATATATTCGGAATTATGTTATTTGCTTTTTGGATACATGAGCCTAAAGCAGGCCAATCATACTTTGAAGCAATATCTTTAAATGTTGGGATATCTGTAGTAGTATCGGTGGTATTAAGTTATTTTTTGGTGTATGCGTTCCATAAAATTAAAACTGAAATTAAGTTCTTTTTGTTTTTAGCAATT
>JARGOE010000017.1:6853-11098 GCA_029210015.1 Vicingaceae bacterium | reverse complement strand
GTAGAGCATTATAATATTATTCCTTTTAATGAGGCAATTTTGGCTTGGGTAATAATTGGGACTAATATAGTGATGATGTTAGGTTTAATATCGAGTGGAAGTACTGAAGATGATATTTTAAGAATTAATGTAGGTGATGCTTCTTCATCAGAATTAGATTATAAGTTTGATAATGATGGCCCAGGATTTATGGATGAAGATGATAACTAAAAAAAGCCGCTCAATGAGCGGCTTTTTTTATTAGGATATTTATTTTTTTAATAAATCTCTGATTTCTGTTAAAAGAACTTCTTCTTTTGTCGGAGCTGGAGGTGCAGCTGGTGCTTCAGCTTCTTTCTTTTCCATTCTTTCTTTCATTTTGTTGTAAGCTTTTACTACCATAAAGATGCAAAAAGCAACAATTACAAAAGTAATAATGTGATTAATAAAGTTACCATACATAATAGCAACTTCCTCAATACCTTCAGTAACTACTGTTTCACCATCCATAACAGGAGCGACAGGTTCTTGAATTACCATTTTAAGTTGTGTAAAGTCAACTCCACCCATCATTTTACCAATTGGTGGCATCAATATATCATTTACTAACGATTTAATGATAGCTCCAAAATAAGTAGCCATAATTAAACCAACAGCCATTTCCATTACATTTCCTTTACTAATAAAGGTTTTAAATTCTTTTAACATAATTGTATTAGTTTTAGTTTGGCGACTAAATTAACTAAAATATAGTTTTTGTTGAGTTAAGGAATAATTACATTTGTTACACTAAAATTTATCACGATGAAATATACAGCAATAGACAATAATTTATACGTTAACAATAGAGCAAATTTTGTTAAGCATTTAAAATCAAATTCAGTAGCGGTTTTTAATTCAAATGATATTATGCCAACTAATGCTGATGGTACAATGCCTTTTCGTCAGAATAACGATTTGTTATATTTAAGTGGTGTTGATCAGGAAGAATCAATTTTAGTAATAGCACCTAATGCAAGTAATCCAGCTCACAGAGAAATACTTTTTGTAAAAGAAACAAGTGAATTAATTGCTATTTGGGAAGGGGAGAAATTAGATAAAGTAGGGGCTACAAAACAATCAGGAATTCAAACAGTGTATTGGTTGTCTCAATTTGATAGTATTTTTCATGGTTTGGTAACAGAAGCTGAGCATATTTATTTAAATCAAAATGAACACTTAAGAGCTATAGTAACAGTTGAGACTCGTGATGATAGATTTAGAAAAGAGTGTAAAGCAAAATATCCTGACCATGAATATGAGCGTCTTGCACCTATTATGAGAAAACTGAGGCCAATTAAATCTCAATTAGAAATTGATGTGATGCAGCAAGCATGTAACATTACAGAAAAAGGTTTTAGAAGGTTGCTAGATTTTGTTAAGCCTGGTGTTATGGAGTATGAAATTGAAGCAGAGCTAATGCACGAGTTTTTAATAAACCGATCTAGAGGTTTTGCTTATGAACCAATTATTGCTTCAGGTTTTAATGCTTGTGTTTTACATTATGTAGAAAATAATAAAGAGTGTAGAGCTGGAGATGTTATTTTATTGGATGTTGGTGCTGAATATGCAAATTATGCTTCTGATATGACGCGATGCATTCCTGTTAGTGGAAAATTTACTCAACGTCAAAAAGATGTTTATAATGCTGTTTTAAGAGTGATGAAAGGAGCTACGGCTATGTTAAATCCTGGAACTTTGCATAATGAATATCATGAAGAGGTTGGTAAAATGATGGAGAGTGAATTGATTGGTTTAGGTTTGTTAGATAAGCATGATGTTACTAAGCAAGACTCTAACAATCCTCTATATAAAAAATACTTTATGCATGGTACTTCTCATCATATCGGATTAGATGTTCATGATGTTGAGGAAAGAAATAGACCTTTTGAAGAAGGGATGGTTTTAACTGTTGAACCTGGGTTGTATATAAGAGAAGAAAGTTTAGGTATTCGTTTAGAAAATGATGTGTTGATTACCAAAGATGGTCAACATGATTTAATGGCTAACATTCCGTTAGAAGCTGATGAAATTGAGGATTTGATGAATAGCTAATTATTAGTAGTGAAAAATCACACTATAAATTTTAAAGGAATTGATGTAAGTTTTACCGATTCGGGTAAGGGAAAAACGGTTGTGTTTTTACATGGTTTTTTAGGTGATAAATCCGTTTGGGATTATTATGCTAAGCAGCTTTCATCATCAACTACAAGAATTATTACTATAGATTTATTGGGCCACGGGAAAACTCAATGTTTGAGTTATGTCCATACTATGGAGGAAATGGCTGAAGCTGTTTATGAAGTGTTAAAACATTTAAAACTTAAAAAGTATTATTTGGTAGGGCATTCAATGGGAGGATATGTTAGTTTGGCTTTAGCAGAAAACTACCCTGATAATATAAGAGGCTTATGTATGTTTCATTCATCTGCTAAAGCTGACAGTGAAGCAAAACAAAAAGATAGGGGGAGAGCTATAAAAGTAGTAAAACGTAATGCTAAGATATTTATAGATGAAGCAATTCCTAATCTTTTTAATACTCAAATCAAACCTAATAAATTAGGAATTTCAAAGTCTAAAAAAATAGCTTTATCTACATCAAAGCAGGGAATTGTTGCTGCTTTAGAAGGGATGAGGATTCGTTTAGATAGAGAGATAATTTTAAAGTTTGCTCCTTACCCTGTTTTGTATATTGTTGGAAAAGAAGATAATATTTTACCATTTAAGGATTTGATAAGTCAAGCTAAATTATCTGATAATGGAAGTTATGTTTTACTCGATAAAGTAGGACATATGGGATTTTTTGAAGCAAAAAAAGAGTGTTTGAAAATAATTAAGGAATTTATTACTTTCCGTTAAATTCATTCATAGTTCTTCCTAAACCAATAGTTCCGAAAGCTTTAATAACATTGCAAGATTTCTCAAGTCTTTCTGGCATTTCTGATTGTTCTTCAGGTGCAAAATCTCCTAAAACATGATTAATTTGCTTACCTTGAACAAAATCGCTTCCAACTCCAAATCTTAGTCTTGCATAATTAGAATTTCCTAAAACTGTAATGATATCCTTTAATCCATTATGACCGCCATCACTTCCTTTCCCTTTTAAACGAATTGTTCCAAAAGGAAGAGCAATGTCATCAGTAATAACCAATAAATTTTCTTGTTTAATTTTTTCTTTTTGGAGGTAGTAATTTACTGCTTTACCACTTAGATTCATGTAGGTGGATGGCTTCAGTAAAATAAAGGTTCTGCCTTTAAATTTAAGTGTTGCAGTATCGCCAAGTTTATTTGGTTCAAAAAAAATATTGGATGCCTTAGCTAAAGCATCCAATATTTTAAAACCAATATTATGTCGAGTATTTTCGTATTCAGACCCTATATTTCCTAGTCCAACAACTAAATACTTCATAAACTTTTTATTTATTCAGCAGCAGCAGCTTCTGGTGCAGCTTCAGCTCCTTCAGCAGTTGCTCCTTCTTCTCCTTCACCTTCTTCTTCATCTTCCTCATCAGCAACAACAACTCTAGATCTTTTAACAGCTACAACAACAGCGTTAGAAGCATCTAGGAAAGTTAATCCATCACCTTTAATTTCTTCAACTTTAATTGATTGACCAATTTTTAATTCAGTAATATCAATTTCTATAAACTCTGGTAAAGCAGAAGGTAAACCATTAACTCTAAGTTTTCTAGTTACCGTTCTTAATTTACCACCGTTAATAACACCTCTAGAGTTACCAACTAACTTAATAGGCAATTTAACTGTAACAGGCTTGTCTTCTGTAACTTCTAAAAAGTCAACGTGTAAAGCTCTATCCGTTACAGGATGATACTGTACATCTTTAATGATCGCTTTGATTGTAGTTCCATCAATATCTAAATTGATAAAGAACACTTCTGGGGTGTTTACAATTTTGCCAAAAGCAATTTCATTAACAGTAAAATGAATATTTTCTTTACCTCCGTAAATTACACAAGGTACTTTTTCTTCTTTTCTAAGGGATTTAGCATTGGATGTTCCTCTTTCCGCTCTTTTGTTTCCGCTTAACGCTACAGATTTCATTATAATTAGGTTTTAAATAAATTATTAAACAATAAATACTTCGCTAATCGATTCGTGACTAGTTACTTTTTTCATAATATCAGAAAATAAATCTGCTACAGAAATCACCTTAATCTTAGGGCTTGTTTGAGCCAAAGGTATAGTGTCTGTAACTATTAATTCTGT
>JARGOE010000017.1:0-6753 GCA_029210015.1 Vicingaceae bacterium | reverse complement strand
GGTAGATTTAAACTTTTAACGTAAGGGATAAAAACTGTAGAAGCAAACAAATGATCTACAGGTACTTCGAAAAATCCTTGAATTTGGTCAGCGTGTAAATCCATTGTCATGATACGAGTAACTCCAGCAGCTTGAAGCATGTTGGCTACCAATTTTGCACCTATCGGAACCCTTGGTTTGTCTTTTCTATCTTGACGAGCTAACCCGA
Source organism: Vicingaceae bacterium (assembly GCA_029210015.1). Classification (GTDB taxonomy): domain Bacteria; phylum Bacteroidota; class Bacteroidia; order Flavobacteriales_E; family Vicingaceae. The sequence continues at coordinate 6,545 of JARGOE010000017.1, read as the reverse complement.
AATAAGGCATTATTGCAACAATTCTTCTAGCAGATGCTCTTTTAGCTGCATCTACCATCATCAATAATTCCATTAAATTATCTGCTGGAGGAAAAGTTGACTGAATAATAAATACATCAGACCCTCTTACAGACTCTTCAAAAGATGGTTGAAACTCTCCATCACTAAATGTATTTATAATCACATTTCCAAGAGGAATGCCGTGGTGCTCAGCAATTTTAACTGCTAAATCCATGGATGCTCTACCTGCAAATATTTGAACTTTTGACATTGTTGTTTTTTTACCTTACCAATTAAAGGGGTGCAAATTTATTAATTTATTAGTAGTAAGACAAATAAAAACCAAAAACAATTTAAAACAAAAGGCTAATCTAAATGAAAGAAAATCAGTTAAGTAAATTAATTGATTTGTTTAATTAGCATACCTGGGTAATATTTACCTATCCCTTTAAATGTAGAAAATTGTTGTTCTGGTAAGTTTCCTTGTTTTTTTAACTCTTCCTCTTCTTCTGGAGTGTAACTATTATCCCAAACTGTTGCAACTTTTATAACACCAATTCTTTTATAAATTGTTTTTCCATCATCACCTTCAATTTGTTGAATAACTTCGTATTTATCACCTTTTTCTAAACCTTCTTTAGTTCCTATTTTAGCTGCTAAAGGGTCGGTAGATATTAAAGGTGTTTTTGTTCTAAATTCTTCATACTTCTTTTCTAACTTAGCTATAGCTCTATCTGTAGCTTTTGCAGTTGCCATTCTAATTAAATCTTCTTCGCTTTTATCCGTAAAAATAGAAGATTGAACATCAGCTCCTGCAGTTTGAGAACCAATAAGTTTTAATTTAAAGTTGGTTGCGTCATTAAAAGCTTCAACTTTTGCTGGATCAAAATTATTAGCATCTGTCCAATAATTGTTATAAAAAATTGCAGCAGCTTCTTCATCCCATACTAATCGGTAAAGGTAAGAAGTTGTTCTTACCCAATAACCTTTTCCAGCAACAGTGGCTGCAGTTTCTGCAGCAGTAATACCTTTTTGTATATGGGAGCCTACTCCAGGAATAAAACTAGCCCCCGCTTTCAAAAATCCTGATGCTTTTTTACCTTTAGCAACAGCCTCTTCTTTATTGGTAAACTTATAGTCATTTACAATAATAAATGTATTTCCTATTAATTCTTCTCCTGCATCAGCTAGTAAAGCATTACCTCTTTCACTTGAATTTGCTACGACTTTGTCCATTGCAGTAGCATCATACATTCCTCTATCTGCAACTAAATCCATATTGAATTTTCCATCACTACTTCTGTTAAACCATTTGGCAATTAAGTCTCGGGCAACATTATTGTTAGCTAAGTAGGTTGTAATTATTTGGGTTTGGTCATCAGAGTTCGCTAGTCCATCAATCATATATGGACCAATATTATGGTCATTAAATTTTTGGGGTAAAGTTGAATTTCCAAAAGCATCTTTAATTACTCCTGAGTGCAGGCGTGTTAAATCATTAACCATTAAAGTGTATAAAGAACTTCTTCTGTATTTTAAATCTTTAGCAACTTCATTTTCTTCAGTGTTTTTAATTTTTGTATTTCCTGCGTCAGTATTTGAAACAATTGATGGTGCTTCAGCAGTTGGTATGTAAGAGTTTGCTGTAGCATAATCAATTGTTTTCATTTCTTGATAAGCTTCTTCTCTCATATTGGTTGGTGAGCTAAAAGAAAGAGATGGTTTTTCTACTATACCTAAAGCAGCATTTCGTTGCTTTTTTAAAGATTTAGCCAATAACCAATCTTCTTTAGAAACAGCTTCACGAGTTTGGTTTTCAAGTGCTAAAACATTCTCTGCTTTTGTTGGTTGTGTATTTAAATCTATGGTGCCAGCTTCTGGTCTATTGTCAATTTCAGCTTGTATCACTTTAGCTAATCTAAATTGACTGTTGTTAACTGCTTCTTGTTTTTGATTAGTTAATTCTTCTAAGGTTAAATAATCTTGTGCGTTAGCAGATAAGTTAAATAGTAACGCCAAGCTTAATATGATATATGTATATAATGATTTCATAATGCTCTTTATTTTTTATTTTGAATCCAAGTGTTGTGTTTTCTTTTCATTCTTGTCCAAACTAATCCAAGTCTGAATTTTGGCATAAACTCATTGTTAAAGTATTGATTGTATTCAGCACTTAAACCAAATGATCTATGTTTGTTAAAGAAAAAGTTAGATCCTATTCTTAAAATTATTGGTGTGTAGAACTCACCACTTTCCATATCTATTCCCATTCCAAAGCCAAAAGCTGCGTATGGAAGTATTTGAGAATCAAAATCTGCAAAACCAGTTAAGTGTGCACCACCATCTAGGGTTCCTTCTTCAGGAAAGCCAAAATTAAAAAACGTACCACCTGCTAAATATTTGTTTAACCACCATCTGCTATTAGAAACATGGTAAGCAAAAACTGTGTAATCATACTCATAATAAAACCCAGGAGAGTATTCATCTCTATAGGTGCCTGATTTGAAACCCATATTAAATGTTCCAATTATCTTCTCATTATAAGGTTTGTCAATTAAGTCTTGTTTGTGGGATGCTGTCTTTTGTTTTAGTAGCTCTTTTTGTTTTGATTTTGAAGAGTAATTCGATGCGCCTGGAGCAACTGGTTTAAAGTAACTACCTTTGTTATTTGATGAGGATGTACTTGCATTATTATTGTTTTGCATTTCCAAAGCCAATTTTGTAAGGGCTTCTATACTTTCTGGGTTATTTGGGTCTAAATCAAGTTGTTGAAACTTTCTAATAGCTGACATCTTCTTTTCAATAGCAATTACATCATCATAGCGTTCTTCGAAAACTGCAATTTTTCTATCCTCTTCAAGCTCAATTAATTTTGCTTTATTGGCTTCTAATTCTGCAATTTCTTTTTTTAGTAATTCAGCTTTTTCAAAATCCTCGTTTGCTATCGCTGTTTTTAACTCCTCATTTTTTTCTTTTAACTTATCGTCAATAGATTTACGGGCATTTTGTTCAGCTTTTATTTGGTTAGCCAATTCGTAATTTTCTGCTGCTATTGCTTCTGTTTTTTTGCTTTCTAGCTCACTATCAGAAAGTTCTGATAAGCTTTGAGCATTAGCAGAAAAAACACAAAAAATAACCAGGCCGATGGTCAGCAATCCCTTTAATTTCCTCATGATTTAGTTTTTTCCTATATATTTAGCGGGCGAAATTATATAAAATATTCTGTTTTTCAAATATTGATGAACTACTTATAATAATTTATTTAATGATATGCTTTAAAGATTAAAAATTGATGATTACTTTCGCAAACCTATTGCCTGAGTGGCGGAATTGGTAGACGCGCACGACTCAAACTCGTGTGTCGAAAGACGTGTGGGTTCGATTCCCACCTCAGGTACAAAAAAGCCCATCAAATTTGATGGGCTTTTTCTTTTATAGTTTTATAAGTTTTTGTGTCAACAGAATTTGGTTATTTTTTGAGGTTACTTTAACAATGTAGTTACCACTATCAAGTATCTTATTTATCTGTATTTCAGGTGTTAATTCACTTCTAAATACTTCTTTTCCTGTGATGTTGTATATAATCAGTGTTGCATTTTCTGGTAAATTACCAGATATATTTAGTTTGTCATTAAATGGATTATTGAGGATTTTAATATTGTTTGTAGAATTCATAGATAATCCTGTAGTGTTCCCAACTGTGAAATAGTGGTCTACTGTTTGGTTTTGATAACTTACTTCAAAACGCCATTGTCCAGGAGTAGTGATGTTTGTGAACCACCAATACCAATAAGAAATAGTATAGTTATTAGTAAAGTTTTTTGTCCAAGATGAGTGTAGGTTGTTTGCTGGGTCATAAACAGCAAGATTGGCAGTAGTCCCTGAAATTTGGTCTGCAAAATATGCAGCGACAAATACAGTGTCCCCAGACATGAAAAAATTAGTATCATTAGTAATAGATAGGTTAGGACATGCTGTAAATTGTGGAGCAGTGAAATGAGTCATTGTAGTATTAATGTTTGGGTTGAGGTAAGGTAAGGGGTTTAACCACCAAGTTACAGAGTTTAAAGTATTGCATGTTCCTGTAAATGGATCTATTAAGTTATTGTTATTGTCGTATACTTCAAAGTGTAAATGAGGTCCTGTAGAGTTCCCTGAACTTCCTACTTTTCCTAAGTATTCACCAGCAATAACAGTTGAGCCAATACCCTTTGTAGTTAGACTACCATTTTTCATATGTCCATACCATGATTTACTACCATCAGCATGTTGTAAATAAACAGCATTCCATTGGTTAGAATTAAGTGAACAACTTTGGTCAAAGTTGCCATCATATTTTGTGATAATAGTTCCATCAGCAGCAGCTACAATATCAGCCTGACCATCATCAAACTGATTCCAGTAAAAAGGCCATAACCCAATATCAATACCTTTGTGATTATAACCACCAGGAGTATCATATGTTTTTGTACCACAGTTATAATCAGATAGCTGGTTTGGGAAAGCTGCATTATGATCTACATGGTTACTAATATACCAAACACGCTCATAATTAAATCCAGATGCCTGAACCACCGGCCAAATAAATTGAGGGATAGGTTTTTTCTTGTCTACTTTTAGTTTGCCTTGGTCCTGTAAAATTTTAATGTTTTTAGCAAGGTCTGCTTTTATTTGTAACCTGTCTTGAGGGGTTAAGCATATACTATGAGGCTCATTATTTATTCCCCCTCCATGCTCACCAAATGTTTGAGAGAGTAAACTAAATGTATAGCCTAAACAAGCTATAAGGATAATAAAGTTTTTCATAGATAAAGAAAGATTAGTTCCGACTAAAATAATACAACAAACTGAATTTAACAAAGTTAATACAGTGCAAATAAATTAAAGCAATCTAACTTATGGAACTAAATTTTAGAGTTAGATATTTAGTTGTTAGCATAAAGCTTAACAAAATCCATTGAGCTTAATATACCTACAACTTGTCCATTATCCATTGCTACTAGATGGTGAACATGGTGTTTCTCCATCATTTTAGCTGCATCTTGTAAACCAGAATTTATACTTACAACATGAGTTTTTGTTGTCATTATATTTTCAACAAGATTATCATTGTTTGATTCTGCAGCAATATCACTTACGGTAACTATACCTTCAATTTCTCCTTCCATTGTTAAAACCGGAATTGCGTTAATTTTTTTACGGTCTAGTAATTCTCTTACGTGTTTTACAGTTTTATTCTTTTGAGTTACCACAACTGGGCTAATCATTATATCAGAAACGTTCATGTATTTTTATTTTATTAAACAAGGTTATTAATTATGCAAAATAGTAAAAATGATATTCAACAGTTATTTAAATCTTAACTAATATTTCATCAAGAGGTAAATCATGTGATTCTGTAGGTACATTGTCTACTTTTTGCTTAGTATAAAAAATGCCTAGTTTATAAGATTCAGGATGATTAATTAAGAAGTTGTCGTAATATCCACCACCATAACCAAGTCGATAATTATTGTTGTCAAAAGCTAATCCTGGAATAATTATTAAGTCAAAAGTACCAGTATATTCTTGTGGTTTAGCTGGGTGTGTAGTTCCAAAAACTCCTTTTTCTATATCGGTTAATGAAATTAAAACTCGGTTTTCAAGTTTTCGTTTTGGTAATGTTTTTGGAGTAACAACGGTTATTCCTTTTGCTATTAAATTTTCTAATAATGGAGTAATGTTTATTTCTTTCCCCATTGGTAAATATGCATGAATGGTTTTGTATCTTTTTTCTTCAATAAATTGCTCTAATTGTTGGCAAACCCATAAGTCATATTCCTTTTTTAATGAAGGTTTAAGCCTTGCTCTTATTTCGAGCATTTTTTTTCGTAATCTATTTTTATCTTCTATAACTGGACTCATTGGTGTAAAAATAAAAAAGGGTTATCATATACATATGATAACCCTCTTATAATATTTAGCTTTATTTACTTTTTAAGAAAGCTTCCTTTAAAAGAATTGTCAGAAGAAATCACTCTAACAAAGTATAAACCATCGTTTAATTCACTAATATCAACTTTATGATAAACATTTTGTTCGTTTATAAGATTATCAAAAACAATTTTACCTTGTACATCATAAATCTTAATTGTTGAGTTTAAAAATTGTTCATCAATATTAGATATTGTAATTGTATTAGATGATGGGTTAGGGAAAATGGATAGTTCTCCTTCTTTTTTAACCTCAAGAGCAATTACATCAGAGTATGAGAATTTTTCATCAAAATCTGTTTGTTTTAGGCGATAGTAATTAATGCCATTTATAGGGTTTTCATCAATAAAGGAATAATCAATATTTGAGCTAGAGTTTCCTGCTCCTTGTATAGTTCCAACTTTATAATAATTAATAGCATCACTACTTCTTTCAATTGTAAAGAAATTATTATTTATTTCGGTTGATGTTGACCAAAAGATATGATTCTCGTCTCCATTATTTACGCCATCAAATGATAATAATTCTATAGGTAGAATACTACATATGATTATGTTTACAGTATCGTATGC
>JARGOE010000016.1 GCA_029210015.1 Vicingaceae bacterium | reverse complement strand
CAAGGTAGAATTAGAGGGTTATTTGACGGGACTATACATAAAACGGTTAAAGAAGAATTAGGGGATGCTATTGATATGTTGTTAACTGAAGAATTTGCACCTATGAAAGGGGAACCTAAAAAGGATCAAATAGAACAACGAAAATAGAGTTGCTACAATACTAAAATCATTCGTAAATTTGGGGTATGATTTCATTTCGAAAAATAAGTCTATTAGGCATTTTTGTTTTAATGCAAGTATTTAGTTTTTCTCAGTGTGCTATGTGTAAAGCTGTTGTTGAATCGGATATGCAAAGTGGTGGAACTGCTGGTGAAAACATTAATAGTGGAATTATTTATTTAATGTTTATCCCTTATTTGCTTATTGGTACTGTTGGATATTTAATCTATCGTCATTATAAAAAAAACAGATTAAGCAACAATGTTTAATGTGTTTTCAGCCAAGATGGCATTAAATTTTAAAATTCTATTATTTATACTATTGCTGTGTCCCACAGTATTTTCTCAAGTTTCAGAAAGGCCATCTTTTGAAGAGGAATTTAGAAATAGTTTTCATACCAAACCTAAATTAGATGTGAAATTTGACAATCGATTTTCATTTATTAGAGATAATGATGTTAGAACTATTGGACTGAAAGTAGGTTTAAGTTTTGATAGAAAATTTAAAGTTGGTATTGGTATAAATCAAATGTTGACGAACACCGATAATAAAATTTTGGTGGAAGATAGCTTGGTAGATATTGCATTGGATTATTTTTATTTTTCACCATATGTAGAATATACTTTTTATAATTCCAAAAGGTGGGCATTTAGTTTAGCTACGCAGTTTGGTTTTGGTAATGCTAGTTATGAATATTTAGATAAAAACAATCAGCTTATTAAATTGGCTAAGTCTTCTGTTCTTTCTTATGAGCCTGCAATGCTAATAGATTATAAAATTGTAAGATGGTTTGGAATAGGAACTGGTGTAGGTTATCGATTGATCTATTATAAAAGTCCTGGTGTAAATGATAAGTTTTCATCTCCAGAATATGTGGTTAAATTAAAAGTTTATTTAGGAGAAATAGTGAGAACGATAACTGGTAAAGAATGGCAAATTGATGATTAAATAAATTTATTTTTTGTTATCCTGAGCTTGTCGAAGGATAAGGCAAAAAACTTATCTTTGGTATATGAACGAACATTTGGATGCAAATAGTGATAACTTAAATCCTACTGAAAAGGAGATTGAAAAAGTGTTGCGTCCACTTTCTTTTGATGATTTTACAGGTCAAGCTAAAGTAGTAGAAAATCTGAAGATTTTTGTTAAAGCTGCTGAGCAAAGAAGTGAAGCTTTAGATCATGTTTTGTTACATGGCCCTCCAGGCTTGGGAAAAACAACGTTAGCCAACATTATCGCAAATGAATTAAATGTTGGTTTTAAAGTAACTTCAGGCCCAGTTTTAGAAAAACCAGGAGATTTAGCAGGCTTGTTAACAAACCTAGAAGAGGGGGATGTTTTGTTTATTGATGAAATACATCGATTATCTCCAGTTGTAGAAGAGTATTTGTATTCTGCAATGGAAGACTACAAAATAGATATAATGATTGACACTGGACCAAATGCTCGTAGTGTACAAATAGAATTAAACCCATTTACTTTAATTGGAGCAACAACTCGAACAGGTTTGTTAACATCTCCTTTAAGAGCAAGATTTGGAATTACTTCTCGATTAGAATATTATGATGCTGAATTATTAGCATCAATTATAAAGCGTTCGGCTAATATTATAAATGTAGGTATAGATGATAATGCTGCTGCAGAAATTAGTAGAAGAAGTAGAGGAACTCCTCGTATTACTAATTCTTTGTTGCGTAGAGTGCGAGATTTCGCACAAGTAAAAGGTGATGGACGGATTAATACTGAAATAGCTATTTATGGCTTAGATGCATTGAATGTAGATAAACACGGATTGGATGATATGGATAATCGTATATTATTGGCTATTATAGATAAATTTAAAGGTGGTCCAGTTGGTTTAACAACTATAGCTACTGCTGTAAGTGAGCAAGCAGGAACTATAGAAGAAGTGTATGAACCTTTTTTAATTAAAGAAGGATTTTTAATGCGGACTCCAAGAGGACGAGAGGCTACCGAAAAAGCTTATTTACATTTAGGTAAAGTTAAAAGCCCTAATCAAGGTAACTTGTTTTAGGATATGTCCTTAAGAGAACAGTTTTCCCAACAAATCAAATCTGAAGCCCTCCGTTTAGGCTTTTCATTTTGTGGCATTTCAAAAGCTGAATATTTAGAGGAAGAAGCACCTCGATTAGAAAAATGGTTAAACCAAAATATGCATGGTAAAATGCAATACATGGAAAATCATTTTGATAAACGTTTAGATCCAACAAAATTGGTTGAGGGTTCAAAATCGGTTATTTCATTAATGTATAATTACTTTCCCCAAAAGGAGCAAAGATATGATAGCTTTAAAATCTCTAAATATGCTTATGGTCAAGATTATCATCAGATTATAAAAAAGAAGTTGAAAGAATTTGCACTTTTTATTCATGAAAATATAGGGGAAGTAAATGCCGAAATTTTTGTTGATTCTGCACCAGTATTAGATAGGGCTTGGGCAAAAAAAAGTGGGTTGGGTTGGATTGGAAAAAATAGTATGTTGATTAATCCTAAAAATGGATCTTTCTTTTTTTTGGCTGAGATAATTTTAGACTTAGAACTTAATTATGATAATGAAATAAAAGATTATTGTGGCTCTTGTACTACTTGTGTTGAGGCTTGTCCTACAAATGCTATTTTACCTAACAATGTGGTAGATGGAAGCAAATGTATTTCTTATTTTACTATTGAATTGAAAGATGAGATTATACCAAATGAGGTAAAAGGACAATTTAATGATTGGATGTTTGGCTGTGATATCTGCCAAGATGTTTGCCCATGGAATCGTTTTTCAAAACCACATAACGAACCTTTATTTAATCCTAATGAGAAGTTGTTGAAATATTCTAAAAATGAATGGAAAGAAATTACAGAGGAGATTTATCAAGAAATATTTAAGAAATCACCAGTTAAGCGCACAAAGTTTAAAGGAGTAAAACGAAATATTGGCTTTTTAAGTAAAGACTAATTCCCCCATCGATAAGACTTATTGTCTAAGCCGATTAAATCAATAACTCTATCTACAACAGTTTTGGCAACATCTTCAATAGTTTTTGGTTGACTATAATAAGAAGGTGTAGCGGGACAAATTATTCCACCAGCTTCTGTAACTTTTCTCATATTATTTATATGAATTAAATTGTAAGGAGTTTCTCTAGCTACTAATACGAGCTTTCTTCTTTCTTTTAAAACGACATCAGAAGCTCTTGTTAATAGGTCATTAGAAATTCCATTAGCAATTCGGCCAAGTGTTCCCATAGAACATGGAATAATTACCATTGTATCATATTTTGCCGACCCAGATGCAAAAGGAGCATTGAAATTAGTTTTACTATAAAAAGTAAATGGGTAGTTGTTGTATTCTTGGTTTCCTAGTTCATGCTCCCACACAATTTTTGCATTATCGCTCATTACTACACCAACCTCAATGTTTTGTTGAGATGATAAAAAATCTAACAATAACTTAGCGTAGATAGAGCCAGATGCACCTGTTACAGCGATTACTATTTTTCTTTTATTCTCCAAATTGATAACGTATTGTAAAGTTAATATCTACATGGAACCACCCATTATTAAAAAGTTTATTTAAAATTCCTATTTGCTGATCAAAACTTTGGTAATTCCTAAAAGGTATTAACGAATTTTTTGAGCGTAAATTAAAAATAATCTTTTCTGTAAGATTGTAATTTACTCCAACAAAACCTCCAAAATCAAAACTGTTTATGGGGTAATTAACAAAAGGTTGTTCTCGCTCTCCAAATTCATCTTTAAATTTGAAGCTCAAGAATTTAGCTAGGTAAGGACCTATTTCAAACATAAACTTATTATACTCGTATCTAAAAGCAACAGGGATTTCTATGTAGTTCATATTTAAATAGAACTGATTATAAATTCCTTTACTTGGTTTTGCTGCTTTAAAACTACCTTTATTTATAAAGTAAATTTCCATTTGAGCTGACCACTTTTCGTTTAAATCAACATTAGAAAATCCTCCTGCAATAAAACCTAATTTATTATACCCACCATATCCATCACCTTCAATTTGAGACCCACTTAATCCAGCTAATAATCCAGCTTTAAAAGTTTGTCCTGATAAGGATAAACTTGACAAGGCAAATATGATTATTAGGTAGTTTTTCATTTTTCAAAGATAATGAAAAAAGCCCCTGAAATTTTTCAGAGGCTTATAGTATATTTTTGGTTGTTTAGTGAGTATCGACTATATGAAGTTCTTCAGCTTGTAATATCTCATAATCTGGCGACACTTTATAGATATGGGCGACTACTATGCAATGATTTTTATCAAATTCATTATCAACTTCTATTGCGAAATCTTGGGTATCAATATCCCCTAAGTTTGAGCTTGGTATTGGTGTTCCCCAGGTACTATTAATTGCTTTTCTTAGCATATGTCTGTGCACATAGTTTTGAATTGGATTACCGTTGTCAAGCTGATAAGCAACTATACTATCTTCAACTAGATATAGCTGTAAATTATAAGTACCTACTTCAGAAGATAGCCATTCAGTGCTAACAATAGTCTTTAAGGTTCTAGTAGAATCATCATATAATGTAGATAAACCAATACTAACCTTAGGCACATCATTTTCAATTGACTGTATATCAACTTCCCATTGTGAATTTCCTGTAACAGCGGCATTGTTAATTCTAGAAACTGTTCCTGCTGGATAACCAGAAGCTCCAAAAGTATTATTGTATGCAGTTCCTGCTTCAGTTCTAAAATCATTAGGAGCACCATTATTCGGATCAGCAAAAGCTCCAGCATGAACAGATATTGGAATGAATTGGTCAGTATAGATTGAATCTAATCGTTCAATTTCTCTTGCTCCAACAGGACAAAATGTACACAACTGACCAGTAAATTCTTCAATAATTATTTTTCTCATTGTAGGTGATGACTCAATAAATAATGAGTCGTCCCAAATTATTCCTTCTGTTCCTACAAAATTGTCTGGAGTTGGATCATCAACTTTATCACAACTGTAAAAAGCTATTGATATTAATGATATTATAAATATAGTTTTTTTCATGATAGTTATATTTACGTAAATTAAAAGCTACTTGTTATACTTAATGTTAATCCACTTGCTGCTGGCACATTTCTACAAACACCTCCTACACAGAAAATACCAGCTCTTTGTTTACCATATCCTAACTGAATCCTATTGGTTCCTTTAATATATCCAGCAGAAGCAAAATAATAATGGATTCTCTCATCTTCATATTTATTACCATAATTGTATTGATCCATAACAGCAAGAAACCAATGCGGAGAAAAAGTATATTCAACTAGTAAAGTAGCCCAATCTTGTTGGTCTTGTTTAGTAAAAAGCCCTTGTACTTCAGTTCGAATAGCGTGTTTTTTATTTATTTTATATGTAAGATCTATCACACCTATGTTGGCATAAACTGTTGGATAATCTTGAGGTGGTTTCCCTTGAATAACAGCTTGATTAAATACCATGTTAGAATAGGTGAAAATACCTTTAAATTTTTTGTTGAATTTTTTACTTATTTCAATATTCAGTTCTTCATAATACTTTTCTTCACCCAGTGCAAAAATATTTGATTCATAGCCTAATAAAGCAGTGTCAGGACCTACAATTGCAGTAGAATCTATATTGTATACAGTGGAGTAGTTTATTAAAATACCAGTTCCGTATTTGCCTCCTAATAAAGATTTCTTTTTAAATTTATATACCATTTCCCCTTGAAAAGCAATTTCTCCATTTGGTTGGGTTGCATAAGGGTAAAGGGTAGCTAGTAAATTGTATGTATGCTGTCTAGTAAGGGCAGGTAAAAAGTTAATTTGAAGGTCTGTTAAAGCAGCATTTCTATCTGATCGATAACTCATATTATCCACTCCTTTAGCTGATAATGTTAAACCAAATCCTTTTGTAGAGTATCCTGTTTCAGCAAAGAAAGCTTCACCTTCTTTATAAATAAAGTTGTTGTCTGCAGATGGGTCATTAATTTTTCTAGCGTATTCACCAGTTAATCTAACCTTTCCCCTTTGTAATGTAAACCTACCAGCAGAAGCTCCAACATTTTCTGGTAAATTAAGTTGAGCACTTTGATCTACCTGATATTTACTAATAAAACTACCTCCAAGAGTTAGTTTTGTTTTAGATTCAGCAAATTTTCCACCAAAAAAATCATTCAACATTAACTCTCCATCAACTCCTCTAATTACTCCTTCTCCAGTTTCAAAATAAAACCGTTGTTTACCAATGATACCTTTTACAAAAAGGCCTTCTGCAAGTTTGTAATTTATACGAATTCCTTCCATTGCGTTGTCATAACCTAAGCCTCTTGCCTCGTAAGTCCTAAATATTAGTCCATTACCAAATTGCTCATAATAATTTCCTACAGTAACAGTCATGTCATCATTTGTATATGAAGCGTATTTATATCCAATACCATTGCCCTTATATCCAGGAGGAAAACCAAGCATCGTATTTAGATAACTTTCATATCTGAATCCTGCCGAAAAATTACCGTTTGTGTAATTGATGTTAGCAAAACCATTCATCAAAACATCTTCAGGAACTTCTTGAGCACCAATTAAGCTATCTTCTTGATAATATTGCATGTCCATTTGAAAACTTCCGTGGACTTCTCCTCTTGATAATACCTGGTCAATATTTTGAGAAAATGACAAGTTAGTTAGCAAAATGGATATGCTAAATAGTGTTAATCTATTGAAATTCATTTTTAAAATTGTGTTGAAATCTGAGTATAAAAATAAGCCCGAAATTATAAAAAAATCGGGCTTATTCTAAATATTATTGAATTCTTATTTGTGCTCTTCTAAACTTTCTCCAGCAACTAATTTTTTGACAGCTTCAATTAACTGTTCTTCATCACCTTCTTGATATCCAGTATGAGTCCAAACAATTTTACCACTTCCATCAACTATACAAGTAAAGGGAGGGTTTTGAAAACCTATTGCTCTTTGAAAATCTTGATTTGCATCAATATAAACCTCATATTCCCAGCCTTTTCCGTTAACATATGGAGAAACTTTTCCAGCATTTCTTGCATCATCTATTGATACTGCAATTAATTTAACACCAGTTTCTTCTACCCATTCGTCATATACTTCTGCGATATTATTTAACTCTCTTTTACAAGGAGTACACCATGTTGCCCAAAAATTGATAATCATTGGTTTTCCATCATTCTTAAAATCAGATGTATTAATCGTATTTCCTTGCATGTCTTTTAAGTTAACAGAAGGAACAGTTCTAGATTCTTTTTGTGCAAATACACTTAGGGTTAATAGTGTAATAGTGCTAAATAAAAATATTTTTTTCATAGTAATTTAATTTATTATATTCTAAATAAACAAGGCAATTATTGTGCCATACAAAAGCTAATTTACTTATTATTTATAATGATAATGTATAACTAAAAGCTTTATTAAAATTCTAATTTGCTGGCTAAATAATGGGCTTGCGATTAGAATATTTTATAAAAAAATAAGGAGTTAGAAAAAATCTAACTCCTTACTTTTTATTCAAATCATATTATTTTAACAAAGAAACTTTTTTAGTAATTACTTTACCGTCAATAGTTAAATTAACAAAGTAAAAACCACTATTTAAGTTACTTCCGTCTAAAATAAATTTATGGTTTCCTGCATTCATAACACCACCGTTTTCAGTGTAAACTAATTTACCCATAGCGTTATATACATTTAAACTCACTGTACTTTCGTTAGCTAAATCAAATGTAATGTTAGCAATGTCGTTAGTAGGGTTAGGGTAAACATTTAATTTATGTTTAACACCTTCCACTTCACTAATTGCAGTTGCAGTAGTAATAGGTGCAACATCAGCATTTAAAATTTCTCCAGTACTAGCATCAATTACCATTACTACAGCGTGAGCTTTTTGGTAGTTAGTAACAACTCCAGAACTTACAGCTGGGAAAGTAAAGCTATGCACTCCTACAGGAACTGTAGTTGCAGGTAAACTTCCAGGAGTTCCTAAGATATTATTACTAGATAAAGATTGAGCAACATGATCGTAACCTAAGAATGCAGCTGAAGGAACTGAAGTTGGAGAACTAGATGCTCCAAAATCGTAAGAATTATTTTTTCCAGCAGGCATAGCCATAGGTCCGTTTCCACCACCACCATAAGCGTTAGATTGATTTGCACCAGCTACATCATCTTCAGTGATTACACAAGATAATCTGAAATCACCAGTAATAGTTCCGTACCACTCAGAGTCAGCAGAAACTGTAATTTGAGAACCACTTAAACTAGCAACAATGTTTTTAACATCACAAGGAACTGTTGCAGTTTTTCTTTGATTATGCATGTTTAAAAAGCTTGATGAAGAAGGATCTCCTTCAAATACTCTATCAACACCACCACCAGGGAATGAAGGTGGTATATATGCGCTAATTCCGTTGTCATAAGCTGAAATAGCCATTGCATCATTATTATGAACAGCAATACCGATAAAGTCCGTTTGAGCTTCCATAAAAGCTAAACCAACAGCACCTCTTGGACACCATTGACACCATGTACCAGTTCTTTCTTCACCAACATTAACTTTAGCAGGAACTGATGTTAATGCAGTTGTAGATGCGGTTAATGAATTGTTTGCAGCATTTAAATCACCAGTTAAAGCAACAGTTACAGTAACATTGTATGAATTACCTGCAACAGCAACTAATGGAGTTCCATGAGTAAAGTTGTAAGTTCCATTTGAAGGAATATTCACAGAGAAATTTTGGTTTACTGGACCACTACCTGCATCATAAGAAATGTCCATAGATGTAATAGTGTTTAAACCTGTGTTTCTAACAGTACCTGTAATATTTACATTACCAGCAGTTACATATTGACCAAAAGTAAGAGCATCCATTTTTGCATCAATTGCTAATGGATCAGCTAGGTCATAAGAGAATAAAGAAGCTCCTTGACACATACCAATCATAGAATTTTTACCTGATACAAAATTGTTACAAATAAACAAACCACCAGCAATACCAGTATTTCCACCTTGTAAATCAATAGTGGCATCATGCACTAATCCAGTAGGAGTTCCAGCCATAGTTAACTGAACAATGTCTGCACCGTTACCACCTTGGTCAAAAGCCCATAAAAATGGACCACCAGTAGAATAAGGATCATAAGCTAATCCATAAATTCCTGATAAACCATGAGTTCCAGCAGGAATTGTAGATAAAGTTGCACCTGACATACTAACTGCAGTAATTGCAGTAGCATACTGACCTACCCAAAAACCACCATTATTACCATCTAAAGTTGGATCGTAACAAACGTATCTACAGTTAGGCACTGAAGTATTGATTGTTTGAAGTACAGTTTTAGTTGTTTTACTTACTCTGTATATTTGAGTTGCAGCAGTTCCTACGTACATGTCTGTACCGTCAGTTGTAATAGATCTAACACCTGTTACACCTGGGATAGTAAATGTACCTGTCATAGCACCAGAAGCGTTAGCAGTATACATAGCATTGTTAGCCCATTTTGACACCCAAAACTCAGTACCGGTCCAAGCTGCACCCGCTAATCCAGTTGCAGGGTTGAATGCAGCTACAGGATCAACATCCAATTGAATGTCCCAAAGAGCTTTGTCGTAGTTTTGATTACTTTTAACTAGGTTAGGCGCTATCTCACAAGTTGTGCAATTTGAACTTGTTTGAGCAAACCCCCCAATCGTTAGCGCAAAAGTTGCGACTAGTAAGGAAATTTTTTTCATAATTCTTTAGATTTAATAAAATTAGTTTAATTTAATAAGTATCAAATTTATCAATTTAGTAGATTGAATGATGTGTTTGTTATTTTTATTATTGGAATCCTGAGTTTTTTATGCGCACAATTTAATAATACTGTGAATAATTTTGGATTATATTATTTCTTAAATTTGAATCAAACTTAAAAAATAAAATTATGATAAAAAGAATACTGTTTATTTCATCCATTTTTTTAGGAGGATTCGCTTCTGCGCAAACTTTTCAAATAATGGATCATTACGATGTAAGCATTGAGGGAACTTCTCATTATGAGAGAGGTTCATTACAGGCTTTAAGTGAAACTAAGTTTCATGTAAAAAGTTTAGCTACATCTGGTTCAGCTGTTTATAGTTCTAAAGTTTATGAAATGGTAAATCCAAAGCAGTCTGATTTACAGGTTTGTTACGGGGCTAATTGTTATACTGGTGATGCAGGTGTTGCTGGTGCTCAAACTAATGGTGGAACTGTTACTATGGCAGCAGGAACTATTGATTCTACTTTTAAAGTAGCGCCATTTACATTTACATGGGCTACTGGTGATTCTGCAAGATGGAGAGTTACAGTTTACAATGTTGCTAATCCAAATGACTCATCTTCTGCAATTATAACTTGGAAAGAAGGTTTCCCAGTTTCGATTAAAACAGAAGTTTCAAAAAATGATGTAAAGCTTTCTGCTTATCCAAATCCAGCATCTTCATTATTAAATGTAAATTATAATGTTGATACTGATGCTTCAGCTAATGTATCAATTGATGTGTATGATGTTGTTGGTAAGAAAGTTACTTCTCACAAAGTGATTAATAACAAAGGTCAAGTTCAATTAAATGTTTCTGATTTAAACTCTGGTGTTTATTTCTACTCTTTAAATGTGAATGGTCAAGCAATTAAAACAGAAAGAATAATTATTAACTAAGAATATTCTTTTATTAAAATATTAGCCAGTGTTGGAATTCCAACACTGGCTTTTTCTTTTATAGTAGTTAAATTTTTTATGTCGCTTGTTGAGATTTCGTTGGGATCGATAAGATATTTTATGCAGTTTTCAGGAACGAATTCTATTAGGTTTGCAGCAGGGTAAACAGTTAGGGATGTTCCAATAATTAATAATAAATCTGCATCTTCGCATATTTTCATAGCATCCATCATTTTTGGGACAGGTTCTCCAAACCATACAACATCAGGTCTTAATTGGCTATTGTTAGGGCATTTGTCACCCAGATTTAATTCGTGATTCTCAATTAAGAATGTGTTTTCAGAACTAGTGCTTCTAGCTTTTAATAGCTCTCCGTGTAAGTGTGTAATATTGGTAGACCCTGCTCGTTCGTGAAGATCATCAATGTTTTGAGTAATAATTTGAATGTTAAAATGCTTTTCTAATTCTGCTAATGCAAAATGAGCAGGGTTTGGTTGAGATTCAATTACTTGTTTTCTTCTTAAGTTATAAAAATCTAAAACTAATTTAGGATTTGCTTCCCATGCCTGAGGAGTGGCTACTTCATTTATGTCAAAATTTTCCCATAGACCATCGCTATCACGAAAAGTTTTTAATCCACTTTCAGCACTTATTCCAGCCCCAGAAAAAACAATAATTTTTTTCATTTCACACAATTGGAGAATGTAAAAATATTCATTTTCAATTAATTACAAAATAGTAAGTGATTTATATGATTCTGAGCCTTTTATAATGGGCGTATTCTTTGTTGTACCCCAAAATAAATTGGTATTTTTACGGGTTTTAGCGGAATATAAAATTTATGGCAAAGACAAGAAAGGATATAGAAGCATTAGAGTATCATGCACAAGGCAAACCGGGTAAAATAGAAGTTGTACCTACAAAGCCATATAGTACACAAAGAGATTTGTCTTTGGCATACTCTCCAGGTGTTGCAATACCATGTATGGAAATAGCATCAAATAAAGATGATGTGTATAAATATACTGCAAAAGGTAATTTAGTAGCTGTAATATCAAATGGTACAGCTGTGTTAGGCCTAGGGGATATTGGTCCTGAGGCATCTAAACCTGTTATGGAAGGTAAAGGGTTGCTGTTTAAAATATTTGCAGATATAGATGTTTTTGACATTGAAGTAGATGCTAGCGATGTTGATTTATTTGTTAATACTGTTAAGGCAATTGCTCCAACTTTTGGAGGGATTAATCTAGAAGATATTAAGGCTCCAGAATGTTTTGAGATTGAAGAAAGGTTAAAAGCAGAGTTGGATATTCCTGTAATGCATGATGATCAGCATGGTACAGCCATAATATCTTCAGCTGCTATGCTAAATGCTGCTGAGTTAGCTGAGAAAAAGATACAAGATTTAAAATTAGTGGTTAGCGGAGCAGGAGCTTCTGCAATGTCCTGTACAAAATTGTATGTTTCTTTAGGTGTTAAACAATCAAACATTGTCATGATTGATAGTAAGGGAGTTATTAGATCTGATAGAAAAGATTTGTCTAAATCCAAGAAAGAATTTGCAACTAAACGAGATATTTCTTCACTAGAAGATGCTATGGTAGGAGCAGATATGTTTCTAGGCTTATCTAGAGGAGGCATATTAAATCAGGATATGATTAAAACAATGGCAAAAAATCCTATTGTATTTGCTTTAGCTAATCCAGATCCAGAAATACCTTACAAAGATGCAATTGCATCTCGTGAAGATATAATACTAGCTACTGGAAGATCTGATCACCCTAATCAGGTAAACAACGTATTAGGCTTTCCATTTATTTTTAGAGGAGCATTAGATGTTAGAGCTAGTGCAATTAATGAAGAAATGAAATTGGCTGCTGTAAGAGCTATTGCAGAATTAGCTAAAGAACCAGTTCCTGAAGTTGTTAATGAAGCATATGATGAAAAAAATATAGTTTTTGGAAGAGATTTTATTATTCCAAAGCCTCTTGACCCAAGATTAATTACAACTGTTGCTCCAGCTGTAGCAAAAGCAGCTATTAAATCTGGAGTAGCAAAAATTAAGATAGATGATTGGGATTCATATGCAGAAAATCTTTCAAAACGATTAGGTCTAGATAATAAACTCTTGAAAAATATTACTCAGAAAGCTAAGCGTAATCCAAAGACAGTTGTTTTTGCAGAGGCTGACAATTATAAAATTCTTAAAGCTGCTCAAATTGTTCATGAAGAAGGAATTGCTAAACCAATATTGCTTGGTAAGATAAAGAAAATACAAGAAGTTGTAGAAGAATATAATTTAGATATTACTGATATACCAATAATTGATCCTAGAAGTTCTAGTCAAAGGGACACAAAAAATAAATATGCTGAGTTGCTTTTTGAGAAACGTAAACGTAGAGGAATTACACTTGCTGAAGCTAAAGAAGCAATGCGAAGTAGAAATTATTTTGGCTCTGCAATGGTTGAGTTGGGTGAGGCTGATGCTTTAATTTCTGGTTTAACTAGAAATTATAGAGATACTATTAGACCAGCTTTACAAGTAATTGGAACTGATGACGATGTGACAAAAATTGCAGGAATGTATATTTTATTTACTAAAAATGGTCCGTTTTTCTTTGCTGATACAACAGTTAATGTAAATCCAACCTCTCAAGATATTGTTGATATTACAGCTTTAACAGCAAAAATTATTAATAGATTCAGAATTGTTCCTAGAATTGGGTTGTTGTCATATTCAAATTTTGGTTCTGCTGAGGGGGATGATGCAATTAAAATGAGAGAAGCAACACGAATGCTTCACGAACAGTATCCTGATATAATTGTTGATGGAGAAATTCAAGCCAATTTTGCTTTAAATAGAGAATTGAGAGATGAGATTTTCCCATTTTCTGAATTGGCACGAAAAAATACGAATACTTTGATATTTCCAAACCTTTCTTCTGGAAATATTGCATATAAATTAATGCAAGAGATGGGAGGGACAGAGTCAATAGGTCCTATTTTATTAGGCATGAAAAAACCCGTTCATATTTTACAACTGGGTAGTTCTGTTAGAGAGATTATTAATATGGTAACGATTGCAGTTACAGATGCACAAACTAGAAAATAGATGATAGCTCAAATTAAAGGACGCTTAGTAGAAAAGACACCAACATATGTTGTAGTAGACTGTGGTGGTGTTGGGTATGAAATTAATATTTCACTAAACACTTTTAGTGCTTTAGATAATGAAGAACTGTGTTTTTTGTTTACACACTTTATTGTACGTGAAGATGCTCAATTATTATATGGGTTTAAGGAAAAAAGCGAAAGAGAATTGTTTAGATTGTTGATTTCTGTTTCTGGAGTAGGAGCCAGTACTGCAATGATGATTTTGTCATCTTTATCTCCAAAAGAAACAAAGCAAGCAATTTTAAGTGGGGATGTAAATACTTTGAAATCTGTCAAAGGAATTGGGGCTAAATCAGCAGAGAGAATTATTATTGACTTAAGAGATAAAATAGGAAAAGTAGAAGGTGCAGATAGTATTTCTGTTTCATCAAACAATACAATTAAAGAAGAAGCGTTAAGTGCATTGGTAATGCTAGGGTTTGCTAAAAACTCAGCAGAAAAGGCACTAACAAAAATTATGAATTCTGGAGAAGAAATGTCGGTTGAGGAACTGATAAAAACTACTTTGAAGAATTTATAAAGAAAATTAGATTGAGTAAAATAGGTTATACATATAATAAAGTAATTTTAGTTGCAGCTATAGCTCTAGCAATCATTGCAATTAGTTCAATATATAGCCCATCCAGATCTAATGCATCTACTCATAATAATTTTTTAGCTTTTGAAAATTTAGAGTTACCACCAGATTCTGATGAAGTTGAGTTACAATTCCCCTTTAAGGACAATAGCCAAGGAGACCCAAACAATTCTAATTCTGGAGGATTGTATTTAGATAACCCAAGTAATATTGAGACTGGATTTCAATACGACCCTGAAACAGGAACTTACAATTATTATGAGAAGATAGGAGACACTTATTTTAAGTATCCTACTTATATGGATTTTGATGAATATATTAATTATGATTCTAAAAAATCTTTACAAGATTATTGGAAACAAAAATCTGCTGCAGATGATATAAATCAAACAAAAGGTTTTAGGCCACAACTTACAGTAAAAGGAGAGGCTTTTGACAGAATATTTGGTGGTAATAAAATTGACATTCGACCACAAGGATCTGCAGAACTCTCATTTGGAATAAATAGTTCAACAAGAGATAATCCTGCTCTTCCAGCAAATCAGCGAACAACTAGAGTCTTTGATTTCGGTCAACAAATACAATTAAATGTTATTGGAAATATTGGTGAGAAGTTAAAGGTATCAATGAATTATAATACTGAGGCTACATTTGATTTCGAAAATCAAATGAAAATTGAGTATACTGGATATGAGGATGAAATTATTCAGAAAATTGAAGCTGGTAATGTTTCACTTCCTTTAAATGGGCAATTAATTACAGGAAGTCAAACTCTTTTTGGTATCAAAACTGAATTGCGTTTTGGGAGAATGACTGTAACTTCGGTGCTTTCTCAAGAAAAAGGGGAGAAAAAAGAAATTAACATTCAAGGAGGTGCTCAAATTCAAGATTTTGAAAGGGAGGCTTCCGATTATGAAGAAAACAAACATTTTTTCTTAGCTCATTATTTTAGGGATACTTACGAAAACTCACTAGCTACTCCACCTGTAATTACTTCTAGAGCGAACATTACAAAAGTTGAAATTTGGGTTTCAAATATTAATAATGCTGTTGAAAATACTAAGAATATAATTGGATTTATGGATTTAGGTGAAGCTACCCAGCAAAATATATTTAATGATCCCTTAGTAATTGATGCTAATCCTGCAGCTAACTTTAATTTCCCTTTTAATACAGCTAATAACTTATATTTCGATATTTCTGATACTTCAGGGGCTTCACCTTATAATACTTCTGATATAAGAGGATTTGTAAATGCTAGTCAAGAATTAGAGTTGCAGGGGTTTGAAAATGGAACAGATTTTGAAAAATATGAAAATGCAAGACTATTAAATCCATCTGAATATACATTGAATTCACAATTAGGGTATATATCTTTAAATTCAGCTCTTAACTTAGATAATATTTTAGCAGTTGCGTTTCAATATACTATTGATGGTCAAGTTTTCCAAGTTGGTGAATTTTCTACTGATGGAGTCGCAGGGCAGGATGCACTTTATGTTAAATTACTAAAAGGGACAACCATTAATACTCAAATTCCAACATGGGATTTAATGATGAAAAATGTTTATGCATTAGGAGCTTTTAATATTTCTCCAAATGATTTTTATTTAGATATATTCTATATGAATCCTGCAACTGGAGTTGAAATTCCTTTTATTCCTGAAGGTGAGGTTAATGGATTGCCTTTAGTAAGTGTAATGAACTTAGATAGGTTGAATAACAATAATCAAGCAAGTCCAGATGGGGTATTTGATTATATTAATGGGGTAACAATAAACTCTAATAATGGGCGAGTCTACTTTCCTGTATTAGAACCTTTTGGTTCACATTTAAGAAGTCAATTTTCAAATCAACAGACAGCTGATAAGTTTGCTTTTGATACACTATATGTTACCACTCAAATATTGGCTGAACAAGATGCTACCAAGAATAGATTTCGAATAAAGGGGCAGTATTCCTCTTCATCTACTTCTGACATATCATTAAATGCTATGAATATTCCTGAAGGTTCTGTATCTGTTACAGCTGGTGGTGCTGCATTAACCGAAAATGTAGATTATACTGTAGATTATAATTTAGGAAGAGTTAAGATTATTAATGATGGTATTTTACAATCGGGGACACCTATTAAAATATCATTAGAAAGCCAATCTTTATTCAATATTCAGACTAAAACATTGATGGGATCTAGGTTTGATTATAAGATTAGTGATGATTTTAATTTAGGTGGAACCATTTTAAAATTATCAGAACGACCTTTAACACGTAAAATTAATATTGGAGATGAACCAATAAATAATACTGTAATGGGCTTCGATTTAACCTATAAAAGAGATGCTCCTTTTTTAACTCGTTGGGCAGATAAGCTACCTATATATAGTACAAAAGAAAAGTCAAGTATAACTATAGAGGGAGAGGTTGCTAGACTTTTTCCTGGGAATCCTGGAGCCATTACTAAAGATGGAGTTGCTTATTTAGATGATTTTGAAGGGAGTCAATCGACAATAGATATGCGTTCAATTTTTCAATGGAAATTAGCCTCAACTCCTCAAGGGCAACCTTCATTATTTCCTGAAGGAGAGTTGCCTTTATCTAATACTTTAGAATATGGTTATAATAGAGCAAGACTAGCTTGGTATAATATTGATCCTTTGTTTTGGAGGAATGATTCAAGAACGCCAAATCACATTTCTAATGACCCAGCAATGCAATCAAACCATTACATGAGAGAAGTATTGCAAACAGAAGTTTTCCCATTTAAAGCACAACAGCAAGGAACTACTCAAAATATTGCTACAATGGATTTAGCTTACTATCCAACTGAAAGAGGCCCTTATAACTATGATGATGGGAATGGTGTAGGGTCTGGTTTTGATGGAAATGGGAATTTAATAAATCCGAATACTCGTTGGGCTGGTATTATGCGAAAAGTAGAAACAACAGATTTTGAGTCTTCAAATGTTGAGTATATCCAGTTTTGGTTAATGGATCCGTTTAATTCTGATGATGGTGATCCAAGTCATCCAGGAGGTCAATTATATTTTAACTTGGGTAATATCTCTGAAGATATATTAAAAGATTCACGTAAATCATTTGAAAATGGATTGCCTACAACAGCTTTGACTAGTGCTAATGCAAATTTAGTTGATACCACTATTTGGGGTAGAGTACCAACTGTTCAGCAATTGGTAAACGCATTTGATAACACGCCAAGTACTAGAACGTTCCAGGATATTGGTATGGATGGATTAAATAATAATGATGAAGCTTCATTTTTTCCAAACTTTAGCTCTTTTACAGATTTAAATGGAAATCTTGATCCATCTGGAGATAATTATAATCACTACAGAAGTTCATCTTATGATAGTCAGAGTAAAAATATTTTAGATCGTTATAAGATGTTTAATGGATTAGAAGGAAATTCTCCAACTTCCGATCAGTTTACTGAGAGTTATTCTACATCAGCTACTACAAGACCAGATATTGAAGATATTAATAATAATAATAACCTAGACTTTAGGGAGAGTTATTTTCAATATTCTGTCAACCTTAATCCAGCAGATGTTAGTCCATCCAATGTGGGAAATAACTTTATAACTAATGTTTTTACAGCAACAGTAACTACTCCTGATGGAAGAACCAGAAATGTAAATTGGTATCAATTTAAAATTCCTATCAGAGAACCAGAAAGTGTAATTGGAGATATTCAAGATTTTAAGTCTATTCGATTTATGAGAATGTTTATGAAAGGCTTTAATAAAGAGCTTGTTTTGCGTTTTGCAAGATTAGAATTAGTAAGAGGAGAATGGAGAAAGTATACTGGAGGATTATTAAGTCCAGGTGATTTTATTGGGAATGATGATGATGAAACTGTTTTTAATGTTGGAGGAGTTAATGTGGAAGAAAATAGCGAGAAAACTCCTGTTAACTATATAATCCCTCCTGGAATAGATAGAGAAATTAACCCTAATCCATCTTCTGGAACTGCTACACAGCAGCTAAATGAGCAAGCATTAGTATTGGATGTTTGTAATTTGAATGATGGAGATGCTAGAGCTGCATATAAGGTTATGGATATTGATATTAGAAGGTATAAACGTTTGAAAATGTTTATACATGCTGAAGAAAGTGATCCAACAAAACCCTTAAATGATAATGATTTATCAGTTTTTATTAGAATGGGGTCCGATTTTAATGATAATTATTATGAGTATGAGGTTCCTTTACAAGTAACACCTCAAGGAACTTATAATACTGATAATAATAGTAATACAGGGGATAGAGAGATAGTGTGGCCAGAAGCAAATAATATTGATTTGCAATTTACTAAGCTGACAGATATGAAAGTTTTGAGAAATAGTTTGTTAGCTGATGCAAATAGTGGAGTTTTATTAATAAAACCTTATGAGGAGAATGATGGAAAAAATATCATGAGAGTTAAAGGAAACCCAAATATTGGAAATGTGCGAGTGTTTATGATAGGTATTAGAAATGCTAAGCAAAGCCCATTAAGCCCTAATGATGACGGTTTGGCTAAATGTGGAGAAATATGGGTTAACGAACTTAGAATGGCTGAATTTGATAATGAAGGAGGTTGGGCTTCTGTTGCTAGAATTACAACTCAAATTGCTGATCTTGGTAATGTAACAGTAGCAGGTGATTATAGCACTCCTGGTTGGGGAAGTGTTGAGCAAAAACTTAATGAAAGACAGATAGAAACTCGAAAGAGTTATGATATTTCTACAAGCATTGAGTTAGGTAAATTTATTCCGGAAAAAATAGGGGTAAGTATACCAATGTACTATAATATATCCGAGGGTATAGTAACACCAAGGTACAACCCTCTTGACCCTGATTTAGAATTGAAAGAATTATTAGAGAATGATATTCTTCCTCAAGAAGCTAGAGATTCTATAGGTAAAAGAACACAAGAATACACTAAACGAAGGAGTATTAATTTTACTAATGTGAGAAAATTACCTTCTAAAAATAAAAAGAAAAATCACTTTTATGATTTTTCTAATGTTTCTTTTAATTATGGTTATTCAGAAACCAAGTATCGAGATATTAATACTGAATTCAATAATAAAAAGAATTATAGAGGTGGTTTAGGGTACGCATTTAGTAATAACCCTAAGAATTATAAGCCCTTTAGTTCTGCTAAGTTTGCTAGTAAAAAAGCATTTAAAATTATAAAAGACTTTAACTTCTATTTAGCCCCAAAACAATTGACTTTTCAAACAGATATGGATAGAATGTATTCTGAAAGAAAAGTTAGAAATAATACTGGGTTTAATTTTAACCTTCCTACTTATTATGAAAAACATTTCTATTGGAATAGAGTTTATGGATTAAAGTATGATTTAACAAAAGCTTTAAAATTTGATTTTAATGCCACCAACAATGCTACTATTGAAGAGCCATTGACATTTAATGGGAATGACACACGAGGAAGGGTTAATAGTGATTTTGGTGATGAATATTCATCATGGAGAGATACAGTTTGGCAAAACATTAGAGACTTTGGTACAAATACTCATTATCATCACAATTTTAACTTCAACTACGGAGTCCCAATTAATAAATTACCATATTTAGATTTTATTACTTTGTCTACAAAATATTCTGCAGATTATGATTGGCAGAGGGCCCCAATTGGAGCAGATACTCTTGGTCATACTATACAAAACTCAAATACTGTTGGTGTAAATTCAACTTTAAATATGACCAAATTGTATGGTCAAGTAGGCTTTTTGAAGAAAGTAGAAAAAAGATCTAGAGAAAGACAAAGAAGGAGGGCTCAAAACAATATGAAACCTGATAAAAATAAAACTCAAGCTCAAAATGCAGTTGCAAAAGGTTGGAAAAATGGAGTTCCAACTCCCGAGATAAAATTTGATTTGAAAAAATTTAAAGATAGTGATAGTACCAAGGTTGAGTTATGGAGGAAAAAATTACCACTTAAGCCAATGGATGTTTTCTGGTTAGCTATGATGAGTCCTAAAAATGTTTCAGGTACATACTCTCGTAATGTTGGTACCTTACTGCCGGGATATAATCAAGAGACTGAAGTCTTAGGGTCTAATGCAGGTTTTAGTGCTCCAGGATTTAATTTTATATCAGGTGGTCAAGACCCTGACTTTGCACTTAATTCGGCTGATAGAGATTGGCTAACACCTAGTACTGCGTTAATGTATAATTATAATACAACATTTGCTGAAAGATATGATTTTAGAGCAACATTAAGACCAATAAAAACTTTGAGAATACAATTAACTGCTTCAAGAAATTATTCTACAAATTTAACTCAACAGTTTTTCAAAATTGATGACCCTTTAAATTTTATAGATACCCTAGGTGGAGATTATAGAAATGATTATTACTTTGTTAAACCTATTGAAACGGGTAATTTTAGTATGTCATTTTTAACTTTCAATACAGCATTTATTGGTGATGATGATTTAACAAAATCTTCAGCAATATTTGAAAGCTTTTTGGCTGAACGAGAAAAAATATCCCAAAGGTTAGCTTTAGAGAATGGTAATTCATTTGGAACGTCTAAAGGATATGCTGACGGTTACAGTGGAACTTCTCAAGATGTATTAATACCTACTTTTGTAGCTGCTTATTCTGGTAAAGATGGTGATAATGTTTCCTTAGAGTCATTTACTAAATACATTCCATTACCAAACTGGCGAGTTACATTTGATGGATTGAGTAAAATGAAATTTGTAAATAGATTGTTTAAAAAATTCACTCTTTCTCATTCATATAAATCAACTCTTAATATGAGTTCTTTTACTTCTAATTTGCTTTATGAAGAGAATGATCAAGGAGCTAGTGAGAGAGATATTAATAATAATTTCATTCCTGAATTACAGGTATCTAATGTGTCTATTTCAGAACAGTTCTCACCATTGTTAGGGGCTGATATGACTTTACATAATAATATGCTTATTAGGCTGGATTATAAAAGAGATAGAAATGCTTCTTTAAGTATGGCAAATAACCAAATTACTGAGGTTAAGGGAAGTGAATGGTCTATAGGAACAGGTTATAAATTTAGGCAAGTGAGATTGCCATTCACTAAGAATGGTAAAAAAGCAAATATTGATACTAGAATTGATTTTGTTGTAAGAAAGAACAATACAATAATTAGAAAAATTGTTGAAGAGGTAAATCAACTTACAGCGGGACAACGTATCTTCTCTATTAAGTTTACTGCGGATTATAGAGTTAGTCAGACTTTAAATGTAAGAGCCTTCTATGATTATGTGGCTACTACTCCATATATATCAACAACATTCCCTACATCTAACACTAACGCAGGGATTAGTTTAAGATTTACTTTAGCTCAGTAAAATAATGTTTTGAAAAACAATTTAGGAATTATACATTTACAATTAAAATATAAAAACAAACTAAAAAAATATACAATGAATGTTCCAGCAGATTTAAAATACACAAAAGACCACGAATGGATAAAAATTGAAGGTGAAGTAGCAACAATAGGAATTACTGATTTTGCTCAAGGAGAATTAGGAGATATTGTTTATGTAGAGGTAGAAACAGAAGGAGATACTTTAGAGCAAGAAGAAGTTTTTGGAACTGTGGAAGCTGTTAAAACGGTATCAGATTTATTTATGCCAGTTTCAGGAGAAGTAATAGAATTTAATACTGATTTAGAGTCAGCTCCAGAAGCTGTTAATAATGATGCTTATGGTTCTGGATGGATGATAAAAGTTCAGATGTCTGATATGAGTCAGTCAGATTCATTATTGACTGCAGAGCAATACAAAGAGATTTTAGGTTAATTATAATAAAATAACTTTTAATACACCTTCAAGGTTTTAACCTTGAGGGTGTATTTGTTTATATTGATGACCATAAGATTGTTTAAATATTATATTCCTGCGATAGTATGGTTGGTAATAATTACTGTTATTAGTGGTTTCCCAGGAAATCATGTACCTAAATTACCAGTTTGGCAATTCGATAAATTAGTACATTCTGTAATTTATTTCGTGCTATCAATATGTTTGTTGTATGGATTTCATTCACAATATAAAGCTGAAAACACGCGTTTAAGAACAGCTGTAATAATTATAATTTTTGGAGTTTTTTATGGAGGTTTTATGGAAATTTTGCAACATTACATCTTTATAAACAGAAGTGGCAATTGGTATGATTTTATCGCTAATGCTATAGGTTCAGTTTTAGGGGTTTTTATCTACCCGTTTGTTATAAAATTGTTACCGATTAACAGATGTTGAAAAATATAATTGATTGCTTCTGAAAAATTATTAATTTTATAACGTTTAAAGATTTTAAGTATGGAACCAAAGAAAAGCCCAAAAGCTGATTTAGAAAAATTAAGAGGAACATTTACCTTAGCAGGTTTAGTAGTTTCTATGTTTCTAATTTATTCAATGATTAATTGGAAGTTTTATGATGTACAAGCATCTGATTTAGGTCAGTTGGTAGTTGAAGAAGAAGAGGAAGATATTATTCCAATTACGGAGCAAAATACGCCTCCACCACCTCCACCACCTCCACCTGCAGCTCCAGAAATTATAGAGATTGTTGAAGATGAGGTTGAGGTAGAAGATATTGAAATGGAAGACACAGAAGCTGATGCTGAAACTGTAGTTGAAGTTTTTGAACAAGAAGAAGAAGTTGTAGAAGAAGAAGTTTTTACAATTGTTGAGAATATGCCAGAGTTTCCTGGAGGTCAGAAAAAGCTATTTGAATTTTTAGGAAAAAACATAAAGTTTCCTCCAGCAGCAAAAGCTAATGGTATTTCAGGTAAAGTATACGTTAATTTTACAGTTGCAAAAGATGGTAAGATTGAAAATGTAAAAGTTATTAGAGGGGTTCATGATTTACTAGATAAAGAAGCTGTAAGAGTTGTTAAATCATTTCCAAATTGGAAACCTGGAAAACAAAGAGGTAAAGCTGTAAAAGTGTCTTATAACTTGCCAATTAATTTCTTATTAAAATAATTTTTTAATATATAAAACTAAACCCCGAAGTAATTCGGGGTTTTTTTGTGCTAAATTTTATGCAATTTTATAATGCTTGCATCTAACTACAAATAAATACTTGTAGCTCATAAAAATTGATCATTATGCAATACCTAAAATCAAAAAAAAACTACCTATTTGTGTTCTTAGCATTAATAATTAGTGCTACTCTGTTTAATTGTTCGTCATCGAATGACTTAACCGAAAACGAAGAGAATAATAAAATAAAACCCATATTAGTTTATGGTAAAGGAGATACTTATAAAAAAGAATGGCGAGTTGTTGATTCTCTTGAACAAAACGGATTAACAAAGTCTGCTTTAGAGCAAGTGTTAAAAATTCAAGAAAAAGCACAATCCGATAATAACCACGAGCAAATTGTTAAAACCTTAATGGTAAAAGCAAAACTACAATCATATGTAGAAGAAGGAGCTTTTGTAACAACGATGAATGAATTAAATGATGAAGCTATTAAAGCAAAATATCCATTAAAGCCTGTTATTCATTCATTGATTGGGGAATTGTACTGGATGTTTTATCAAAACAATAGATGGAAATTTTATGATAGATCAGAAACAGTCAATTTTGATAATAAAGATATTACAACTTGGGATTTAAAGAAAATAACAGATGCTAGCATTAAGCATTACCTTCTTTCAATAAAAAATATTGATAGTCTAAAACGAACCCCTATTGAAACTTATGATGAAATTATAATCACTAAAAATGCTAGAGATTATCGTCCTTTTTTGTATGATTTTTTAGCTCATAGAGCCACTGATTATTTAATGAATGAAGAACCAAGTATAACTAAACCTATTTATGAATTTGCTATAGATGATAGTAATTATTTAGCTTCATTTAATGTGTTTACTAGGTTAAAATTAGTAACTAAAGATACTATGTCTTTAAAGTTTTATGCCTTAAAAACACTTCAAAACCTTACCATTAATCATTTAACAGATACTAACCCTCAAGCATTAATTGATGTTGAGTTAAAACGTTTACAATTTGTAAAAAATAATGCAGCATTTCAGAATGCTGACACACTATATTTTAAAGCATTAACCAATTTATATAACACTTATCCAGAAGTTGAAACTGCTGCTGAGATTATCTATGAAATTGCTCTTATATATCAGAAAAGAGGGAGTGCTTATAAGTTTGATGAACCTGAAAAATATAAATGGGATTTAAAAACGGCTATCACCCTTTGTGGAAATGCAATGGAAAAATACAAAGGGTCATATGGAGCAAGTTTGTGTGAAAAACTAGATCACCAAATAAGAAGTAAGTCTTTAAATGTAACAATAGAAAAAGTTAACGTTCCTAATAAGCCGTTTAGATCTTTAGTTGCTTATAAAAATTTAAACAAAGTGTATCATAAAATTGTAAAAATTGATTTTGATACATACAAAAAATGGAATAGAAATATTGGCTACAAGGAGAGGTTTGATAAAATAAATAACTCTAAAGAAGTTAAGCAGTGGGTAACTAATACACCTAATGATGGAGACCTTAGGGAACACAAGGCTGAGATTAAAATAGATGCCTTGCCACTTGGGTTTTATGTTTTATTGACTTCTACAACAGATAGTTTTACTCATGACAAAGAAGCTGTTGCCTTAACACCTATTTGGATTAGTAATTTGAGTTTTTTAACAAGAAGAACTAAAAAAGAGGAAGTGGACTTTTTTGTAATGGATAGAACAAATGGAAACCCGTTAAAATCTGTAAAAGCAAAATTATATTATGAAAAATACAATTATACTATACGTAAGTACGAATGGAAATCTTTAGGAACTAAAATAACTGATGCAAATGGTTATTTTAAAGTAATGCCAGGTTCAGATTATCGAAACTTTTATGCTGATTTAAGTTTAGGATATGATAGGTTAAATACTGAAGATTCTTATTATCAATATCAATATAGAGAAGATAATCGTGTTTATACTAAAACAGTATTTTTTACTGATAGAGCTATATATAGACCAGGTCAAACAGTTCATTTTAAAGGGATTGTTTTACAAACGGATAATAACAACAATAATAAAATAAGATCAAACTATAAATCAACGGTTACGTTTTATGATGTAAACCATCAAAAAGTTGCAAATTTAAAGTTAACAACTAATGAATATGGAACATTTAGTGGGTCATTTACAACTCCAAATAATGGGTTAAATGGACAGATGTATATTTCAGATAATCATGGAACAAAATATTTTTCTGTAGAAGAATATAAACGTCCAAAATTTGAAGTGATTTTTGAGCCTGTTAAAGGGACATATAGGTTAGAATCAGAAGTAAATGTTGTAGGTAAAGCTAAAATGTTTTCTGGAGCTATTTTAGATGGTGCTGATGTGAATTATCGTGTAGTAAGAAATGCATCGTTTTCTTATTGGTGTTTTTATCGTTGGGGGCATTGGCCATCTTCAGCTCAAATGGAAATTAAAAATGGGAAAACCAAAACAGATGATAATGGTGAATTTAAAGTAGATTTTATTGCAAAACCTGATAAATCAGTAAATAAAAAATATGCTCCAACATATAGTTATACTATTTATGCAGATGTTATTGATATTAATGGAGAAACTCATAGCACAACAACTTATGTAAGTGTTGGGTATAAGGCTTTAAATTTAAATGTTTCATTACCTAATCAGGTACATAAAGTAAAGGTTGACACTTTTAAATTAAATACGACAAATCTTAATGGACAGTTTGAAGCAGCATCTGGTTCAATAAAAATATGGCAACTAAAAATGGCTGCTAAAATATACCGTAAACCATTGTGGAGTAAAGGTGATATTAATCTGATTACTAAAGATGAGTATTATAAATTGTTTCCATATGATGAATATGACGATGAAAATAATCAAACAAAATGGGAGAAGAAACAAGAAGTTTATAATGTAAGTTTTAATACAGCTACAAAAAAGTCATTTAAAATTAATGATTTAAAAAAATGGCAATCTGGAGTTTATACATTAGAAGCCACAACTAAAGATAAGTATGGAAAAGAGGTTAAAGAGATTAAGTTTTTTACAGTTTTTGATGAAGGTAAAGAAATGCCTAATAATAATTTGGAGTGGTTTAATGCACTTAAAAGTAATGGTGAACCAGGTGAAAAAGCTGAGTTTTTAATAGGTAGTGCTGCAAAAAATGTAAAGGTTAAATATGAAATTGAACACAAAGGTATAATCGTAAAAAAGGAATGGATTACATTAAATAATGAACAACGAAAAATTGTTATTCCAATTTTAGAAAAGTATCGAGGCAATTTTCATGTTCATTTCACTTTTGTAAAATATGGACGAGATTTTAAAAATACAGCAACAATTACTGTTCCTTATTCTAACAAACAATTAGATGTGGAGTTTGAAACTTTTAGAAATAAATTGTTGCCTGGTCAAAAAGAAGAATGGAAAATTAAAATAAAAGGTAAAAAAGGGGAAAAGGTAGCTGCTGAAATGGTGGCAACTCTGTATGATGCTTCTTTAGATGCTTTTAAACCTAATTATTGGGGGTTATATACAAATGCTTATGATTATAGTGATAGGTATTGGAATAGTAATACATCTTTTAGTACAAAAGGTTCAGAATTAGTTTCATATGATTGGAACTATAAATCTCTAAATACTAAAACGAAAGTTTATGATCAATTAAATTGGTTTGGATATTATTATGGTAGAAGGTATCGTAATTATATGTACAAAAATTCTGTAGCAGGAGGTTATGCAGAAATGGATATGTTAATGGAATCAGAAAGTGTTGCTATGGAAGAAAGTGTTGATGAAGATAATTTTGATGATAGATCTAAAGAATCTAAAAAAGTAGGTGGAAAACTAGCAGCAAATTCACCATCACCATCAAAAGATAAAAATGCAGATATTACTACAAAATCGTCAACCATGTCTATTGGTGCTGATCAGCAAAAGCAAGATCTTGACGGGGCTGGTTTTGAAGAAGTAAAAGCAAGAAGTAATTTTAATGAAACTGCTTTCTTTTATCCTCATCTTCAAACTAACTCTAAAGGAGAGGTGATTATTAAGTTTACTATACCTGAGGCATTAACTAAATGGAAGTTTATAGGCCTGGCGCATACCAAAGATTTAAAAACAGGTATGCTTTATGAAGAAACTGTTACTCAAAAAGATTTGATGGTTTATCCGAATGCACCACGCTTTTTTAGAGAAAGCGATCAGATGACTTTTAGTACAAAAATTACCAACCTCTCAGACAAAGATTTAGAGGGTGGAGCTAAAATTTTCTTCTATGATGCATTAACTATGAAGTTGATTTCTGGTAAATTAATTAAGAGTGATGAAACAGTTTCTTTTAATGTAAAGCAAGGAAAAAGTACTTCTGTAAATTGGCAAATAGCAATACCAGAAGGTTATTCAGCTATTACTTATAAAGTGATTGCTAAATCAGGTAGTTTTACTGATGGTGAGGAAATGGCTGTGCCTGTTTTAACCAATAGAATGTTGGTTACAGAATCATTGCCGTTGCCAGTGAGAGGTAAAGGTGTAACTAATTTTAAGTTTAATAAATTATTAGCATCAGGTTCATCATCTACATTAAAGCATCATAAACTTACGTTAGAATTTACTTCAAATCCAGCCTGGTATGCAATTCAATCATTGCCATATTTAATGGAGTACCCTTATGAGTGTGCAGAACAAACTTTTAGTCGTTTTTATGCTAATTCTATAGCATCCCATATTGCTAATTCAAATCCAAAAATTAAAAATGTTTTTGAAAGTTGGAAAAATAGTACTCCTCAAGCATTTTTATCAAACCTTGAAAAAAATCAAGAATTAAAAGCCTTGATTTTAGAAGAAACACCTTGGGTATTGAATTCTCAAAACGAGAGCGAACGTAAAAAACGTGTAGGTTTATTATTCGATTTAAACCGTATGGATAATGAGTTAGGTAGGGCTTTAAAAAAGTTACAACAGCTGCAAGTAAGTAATGGTGGTTGGACTTGGTTTAAAGGAATGCCTGAAAGTAGATATATGACTCAACATATTGTAGCAGGAATGGGGCATTTAGACCATTTAGGAGTGAAAAATATTCGTAACGATTCTAAAACTTGGAACATGGTACAAAAAGCTGTTCGATATTTAGATGATAGAATTAGAGAGGACTATGAATGGTTAAAAAAACATAGTATTGATATGGATAAAGATCATTTAAGTAATACTTCAATACAGTATTTATATGCTCGCAGTTATTTTTTAAGTGATGTTGAAATTAGTTCTAGAAATAAAGAAGCGTATAACTATTATCACACTCAAGCTAAAAAGTATTGGTTAGGAAAAGGAAGGTATATGCAAGGAATGATAGCTTTGGCTTTACATAGAGATGGTAATCCTAAAACTGGAATACATGTAGAGCATAAAATTATGGCATCTTTAAAAGAAAATGCTATTAACCATGATGAGTTAGGTATGTATTGGAAAGATAATGTTGGAGGTTATTATTGGTACCAAGCTCCGATAGAAACTCAAGCATTATTAATTGAAGCTTTTGATGAAGTTACCAATGATAATGAGAGTGTTGAAGCTATGAAGGTATGGTTGTTAAAGCAAAAACAAACACAAGATTGGAGGACTACAAAAGCAACAACAGAAGCCTGTTATGCATTGTTGTTAAGAGGTACGGATTTATTGGCTAGTGATGATTTAGTAGAGATAAAAGTAGGCAACACTGTTGTTGATCCTAAAAAGTTAGATGATGTTAAGGTGGAAGCAGGAACGGGTTATTTTAAAACCTCTTGGAGTAAAACAGCAATAACTCCAACTATGGGTAATGTTACTGTTACTAAAAAAGATGATGGAGTTGCATGGGGAAGTTTATATTGGCAATATTTTGAACAGTTAGATAAAATTACACCTCATGAAACTCCTCTTAAATTGGTAAAAAAATTATTTGTTCAAAGAAACTCAGATTCAGGACCAATAATTACTCTTATAACTAAAGAAACTAAACTAAAACCAGGAGATAAGTTGAAAGTTAGAATTGAATTAAGGGTAGATAGGGATATGGAGTATGTGCATATGAAAGATATGAGAGCTTCGGGACTGGAACCCATTAATGTGTTCTCAGGTTATCGTTATCAAGATGGTTTAGGTTATTATGAAAGTACGAAAGATGCTTCAACTAATTTCTTTTTTGATTATTTACCAAAGGGAACGTATGTGTTTGAATATCCTTTAAGAGTTAACATGAGCGGTAATTTTTCAAATGGGATAACTTCTATACAATGTATGTATGCGCCAGAATTTACATCACACTCTGAAGGGCTTAGAATAAATATTAGTTCAAAATAACAATTGGGCGAATGAATTTTTTAAATTATATTTGCTACATAATCTAATTTATTATGAAACAGTTAACAATATTATTTTCGGTGTTAAGTATTTTGGTATTAACATCTTGTGGTGGAGAAACTCCAACAGATAATCCTGATGAAAACACAGAAGAAACTGTACAATTAAAAGGTTTTGAATCATTGGATTTAACTGAATATGGATTTAATTTATCTGTAATGGTTCCTGAGGCTGAGATTAATGGAGAACCTCAAGTAACTTTAACTGAAAGAGGAGCATTAGAAATAGTTGTAGGAGATGGATTTGGTATGGAAATAATGTATGGTGAAGGCGATTTAGCTCTGCTTAAATCTGATTTACAAGAGGATTTAGTATTTAAATCAGAAATACTTAAGGAAGAAGAGAATGCTTTGATTTATACTCAAGATATCCCTGACTCTGGAGTGAAAACTCAAAATCATTTCTTTTATAAAGCTGTTGTTGGAAATGATGTTTACGAGGTAAGAGATATTATGGAAGGAGAGTATGGTTCTAGTATGATTGAAAAAATGCTTGAAGCAGCTAAAACAATAAAGTCAACTTCTGCTCCAGAAGTAGCAGCATAATATAAAAATATAAAATTTATACCCTGAAATGTCGTTATGTCTTTTCAGGGTTTTTTTATGAATAAAATTACATTAATACTGTTTTTAATTATTTTCTTATTGGCTTCGTGCGGAGATGATAAAGAATTGCCTAAAGGTGTATTACCTGAAGATAAAATGGTGGATTTAATGGTGGAATTGGAAATTGTTCAAGCTACATTAAAATATGATGCGGCATCTGAAGGATTAAACCCCAACTATACTAAAGAATATAATAAGGTGTTTGAGTCTTACAATATTAATAAGAAAGGATTTAATATTAGCTTAGATTATTATTGTTCCGAACCTTTAAAAGTAAAGAATATATATGATAAAGTAATAGTAAAGCTTTCTGAAAATCAAGGAAAACTGAATAAAGAATTTATAAACAAAGGTACTAAAGACTAATTTTGGGAAATATTTTTGCATATTTTTGTTAAGTTAATGCTCTTGTTGTTTAGGGTGTTATTTTAAAATATATGCTATGACTAGATTTATACAAACATTGTTTTTTAGTGCAATGCTTTTTCTTTGCATCAACGGTTATTCACAAAATGTAGGAATTAATGGTACAGGTGCTGCACCAGATGGTGGAGCAATGTTAGATATTGCTGCTACTAATAAAGGATTATTAGTACCTAGGGTTAATATCACAAATTTAGCAACTATTGCTCCAATAGTTGGAAGTACAACAGTTAGTATGTTAGTTTATAATACTAATGTTGGTACAGGTGTAGGTTATCATTATTGGGATGGTGCTAGTTGGGTTAGGTTTACTACAGGAAATCCTTTAGTAGATAATGGATTATATTTTAATGGTGGTGCTAATAGAGTTAGGTTAGGAGGTCCATTAGTTGAAAATACAACTGTTACTCAAGGCGCTTTTGGAATGACATTTGATTTAACAAGTACAGGTGATTTTAATGTAAATGATGCAGGTGTTACTCATTTTCAAGTAAGAGATAATGGACTTTCTTATTTTGGTGATGATACTTATTGGAATGATGGAAGTGTTACGGGAATCACACTGGTATCTATAATAGATGATGTTAATGATGGGAGATTGCGAGTATATGAAAATGGTATAACTTCTGTAGATTTAGATGCGAACACTCAATTTGTTTTTAATGAGCAGGGTTTAGATAGAAATTTCAGGATTGAATCTGATTTGCAAGCTAATATGTTTTTTGTTGATGCTGGAACAAATGAAATAGGTATAAGAACTGGAGCACCAGCAAATATGTTGCATATGACCAATGGTGGGCAGAATGTTGGGGCTACTTCTATGGCTAATTTTTCTAACTTAGGCACATCAGGTGTTGCTATTGCTGGAAGAAACACATCAACTACTAGTGGGTATAATGCAATAGAAGGAATTACTGATTATAGTGGTAATGGGTTTGTACCAAGTGGAGTTTTTGGATTGGCAATTAGTGGTACACAAACTCATAGAGCAGTTGGTGTTAGAGGTGTTGCTAATGGTAGAGATGGTAACGGTGTGATTGGTTCAATTCAGATAAATGCAGGTAATCCACTAGGATGGGGAGGAGCTTTTTATAATGATCTAGGTTATACAGGTTTCTTAGGGGTTATTTCTGATGAAAGAACAAAAAAGGATATTGAAAAAATTGATGGTGCCATAGCAATTATTCAACAACTTAATCCAGTTACTTACCATTTTGATTTAGAAAAATATCCAACGATGGGTTTAAATCAAGAATTAGAGTATGGATTTATAGCACAAGAAGTAAGACAAATCTTACCAGAAATAACAAGAATTAAGTATTTTGATACAAATGCTTGTGAGGAAATAGGTGCCAATGGACAAATTGAGGATAAAGGTGAGAAATTTGTTGCAATGGATTATACTAGAATAATTCCAATATTAACAAAAGGTATGCAAGAGCAACAATTGGTTATTGAAGAGCAAAATTCTAAAATTGAAGCCTTAGAGAAAATCGTTTTAGAATTACAGCAAAAAATTAACCAGTAAGTAATAGTTATATAAACTATAAATGAAAAATTTATTAACCATACTAGTATTTGTAAGCTTTAGCACTTGTGTTTTTGCACAAGGTAGGATGGTTATAAATAATGGCGGTTTTGTTGTGATAGATAATAGCGCTTTTATTGTATTGCAAAACCCTAATGCAAATGCTTTAACTACCGCTGGTACTGGAGGTAATATCGTGTCTGAGGATGAAACAGATGTGATAAAGTGGGAAATAGGAATATCAACAGGGATATATACGATTCCATGGACTACAGCTAGTGGAGTTAGAATTCCATTGGTGATTAATAAAACTTCAACAGGTACTGGTGCCAATGCAGAATTTATTTTGTCTACTTATGAAACTTCAGATATGAATGTTCCATATCCTTCAGCTGTCACAAATATGAATTACAATACTGTTAATCATTCTTTGTTTGTTGCTGATAGATTTTGGCATATCAATGCACTTTCATATACTGCTAAACCAAATGTTACTTTGAGCATTGCTTATGATCCTAACCCCAATGAAATAGGAGGGACAAACACAATTATTGAATCAAATTTACTGGCACAAAGGTTTAATACTGGAGTATCTCACTGGGAAGCTCCATTATTATTTGGAATAAATAACGCTCCAGCAGATAGGGTTGATAATATTATAGTTCCTGCTGCAGATTTTTATGAAGATTGGATTTTAGTTGATAGAACTAATCCATTACCTGTTACTTTAACTAGTTTTGATGCTGATTGTAATGGTGGAGAGGTAGAATTAACATGGACTACTTCTTCAGAAATTAATAATGATTATTTCGTTGTTG
The DNA here is from genome assembly GCA_029210015.1 of Vicingaceae bacterium. GTDB lineage: Bacteria > Bacteroidota > Bacteroidia > Flavobacteriales_E > Vicingaceae. The sequence goes on along the minus strand of JARGOE010000016.1, from coordinate 6,914 downwards.
AAAAAAGTTATGATGCAGTTAATTTCTTTGATTTAGTTACAATACATGGGAATGGTAATTCAAATGTAACTAACCATTATTCTACTTATGATACAAACCCTTCTAACGGAACAACTTATTATCGTTTAAAACAAGTAGATTTTGATGGTGGAGAATCTTATCATCAAATAATCTCAACTAGTTGTAATACAAATGGGTTTGAAGTAGAAAATTTAACTTTAAATAATAATACCTTAAGCTTTAATGTTTCTACTAATATTGGTGAGGTTTTAAATGTTTATTTTTATGATTATAGAGGTAGATTAATAAAGTCTCAGGCTGAATATGTTGTTGAAGGAAACAACACTATAGAAATAAATAATTTAAATTTATCACCGAGTATTTATATGTTGTCTATTATTGGTGAGAAGAATTCTTACTCTACAAAATTGCTTGGGAAGTAATTTAAAGATTATTATCAAATCTTCCTTTAATCTTTAAACTCCAGTTCCAAAGAACTAATAAAGCTCCTATAGCAGCAAACAATCTTCCAAAATAATCTCCGTAAATGGTATAAATAGTTTTTCTGCTATTTTTATTTATTGAGCCAGAAATTACATCTTGTTCCCACCATTTTGTTGGAGCAATAATGTCTCCACGTTGATTAATAAAACATGATATTCCTGTATTAGCACTTCTAGCAATACTTCTTCTACTTTCTATAGCTCTTAATCTTGCGTAAGAAAGATGTTGTTTATACCCTGGAGTATCTTCCCACCAACCATCATTAGTAATGATGAATACTAATTCAGCTCCTTTATTAATAAAGTCACCAAAATAATCACCATATATAGATTCATAGCATATTACGGGAGCAATAATATTATCTATGTTAGCAGCTTCTGGAGCTGTGCCTAAACTACCAAAAGTCCCACCTAAATTTATAGCAAAACTCTCTAAAGGAGCGAGAATTGCTGCAAAAGGTAAACGTTCTACTCCTAGTACTAATTGTGACTTATGGTAAATTTCAATGTTTGTAGAGGTGTCTATTAATAATGCTGAATTAAAAGCATCATACCATACTTTTGTCTGAGGGTTTTGTCTTGCTGATTCGGTTGGCCTCTTTCCTCCTTGTTGGTAATTTATGTAAGTAGAAGCACCAATTACAAATTTAATGTGAGGGTATTTTGCTATAAACTTTCTAACTTGTTTAATAGCGTAATTATATTCTAATTCATTTTCCACACTACCTCTTGGTATAGCAGTTTCTGGAGCAATAACATAATTTGTGGTAGGGGTAATTTTTTGTTCAGCCAAAGATAATATTCTATCTATTTGTTGCGATTCAGTTAATGTTCCAAATTTTTCGGTATAGGGGTCAATATTAGGTTGAATAATTACTATTTCAGAAGGGTTTTTATCTTCCTTATAGCTATTGTACATTATGATAGAAGTAATACTTGGGATAAAAATTAACCCTAGAATAATTACTATCGTTTTGTTATGTTCTTTAACTTTTTCTCCTAATACTACAACTTTTCTAAATAGATGAAAAATTAAAATATTTACTGTTAATATCCATAAAGTACCACCTAGTACTCCCGTGTATTCATACCATTGAATTAATGAAGTGTAATTGGCAAAAGTGTTTCCAAAGCTAGACCATGGATGAGAAAATTCCCAATGATAATGAAGCCATTCAAAACCGACCCACAAGAAGATAAGACTTAAATATCCCTTTTTATTTCCAAATCTTTTTTTGATACTATGGAACCACAAAAATATGATTCCCATAAAAATGGAATTTAAAATAACTGCCATTAACATTCCTGCTTCAGAGGCATTCCAAATCCACCAAGTAGTGTAAGTGTTGAAAGTTAAAAAACATAAAAAAGCATTAAAGTAAAGGTGTCTCGATTTAAACTTGTCTGGGTTTTGAGTAATATTATATTCAACGTAAAGTAAGGGGAGTAGAGCTACAAAAAATAATGGAGCAAGGTTGCCAGTTGCTGGCCAGCTAATACCCATTAATAAACCACTAAGAATAGATAATCCTGTAAGTTTTAATTTTTGCATGAAACAAAGGTAAAATAAAATTAGTTAGCTTTTCTCCTGGCTTGTTCTTTAAGAATTAAAGATAGTTCTCTACCAGTTTGACCTTTGACAGAAGTGTTTTCTTGAGCTCTTCGAATTAAATATGGTGTAACATCTTTAACGGGGCCATAAGGAACATATTTAGCTACATTGTAATTTGCCTGACTCATATTCATGCTAATATGATCACTCATGCCTAAGAGTTGTGCAAAATAAATTTTATTATCGTTAATAGCTATATTATGATTTTTCATTAAGTCAATTAACAACAGATTACTTTCCTCGTTATGAGAAGCACAACATAATGCTATTCTATTGATATTTTCAACACAATATTTAATTCCTAAATTAAAATCTTTATCTGTTGCTATTTTGGTTTTTTGCATAGGATCTTTGTATCCCATTTTTTCAGCACGTTCTCTTTCTTTTTCAATATAGGCACCTCTAACTAATTTTAATCCTACATAAAAATTTTCATTTTCCGCTGTAGTTTTTAATTCTGTTAAATAGGTTAGTCTGTCCCATCTGTACATTTGAGCAGTATTATAAACAATAGCTTTTTGCTGATTATATTTACGCATCATATCTAATGCTATACTATCTATAGGGTTTTGTATCCATGTTTCTTCAGCATCAATAAATATTGGTGTGTTTGAATCAAAACCAGCTTTACACATTACATCTATTCTATTTACTATTCTTTTATATTCAGATTTTTCACTTTGTGATAATGATTGTTTACTGTTAATTTTTTGAAGCAACTCAAATCGACCAAAACCTGTAATTTTAAATACAGAAAAAGGAATGTTGGGGTTTGTCTTTGCTTTTTCTATTGCAGCTAAAGCTTCTTTAACATTTTCATCAAATGTTTTTTCATCTTCAATTCCTTCAACAGAATAATCTAAGATGGTTTTTACATTTTGATTACTTAACCTTTCTATTGTGTTCTCACAATCATTAATACTTTCACCACCACAAAATTGTTTAAAAATCGTTGATTTGATAATGGGTATGGGGAACCAAAGGGGCATAAAGATCTTTAACATAATTGGACCTAATTTTATCAGCCAGTTCCATCCAATAATTTTAAAAAGCCAATAACTTCGCTTTAAATCTTTGCTACTCATCTTAGCAAAAGCTATTTCAGTATTATTAAAATCCATTATATTAATTGTAAGCCAAAAATATCAAACGAAATTAGTACAAAATATGATTTTACTCCATCATAAATAAGCTATTTTTACAGATTATTAATTGAGCTAAATAGCATTGCTAAAAATGATACAAGTTAAAACAACAAAATCAGAAGTGTTTATAGGGAGTGAAGTGCTTTTTAGCCTAAATGCTCAGCTATTATCTTCTGATTATAGTAAAATTTTTATCCTGGTTGATGAAAACACTTTACAACATTGTGTTACAAAATTAATTACTAATGTAGAATTATTACAAGATGCTGAAATTATTGAAATTAATAGTGGGGAGGAGAATAAAACAATAGATATCTGTTATCAAATATGGAGCACATTGTCTGATTATAAAGCTGATCGAAATAGTTTGCTGATTAATTTGGGAGGAGGAGTCATTACAGATATGGGAGGATTTATTGCATCAACCTATAAAAGAGGTATTGATTTTATAAATATTCCTACTACATTATTGGCTCAAATAGATGCTTCGGTAGGAGGGAAAGTTGGTGTTGATTTAGAAGATTTGAAAAATATGGTAGGAGTTTTTAATGAGCCTAAAGGTGTTTTTATCAATCCTGATTTTTTAAAAACTTTAGATAAAAAACAAATGCTTTCTGGTTATGCAGAAGCATTAAAACATGCTTTAATTTCTGACAAAGATTATTGGAATTACCTAAAAGAAGGAATGTTATCTGATGCTAATCAATGGGAAAGTTTGATTTCTAAATCAGTTCAGATTAAAAATAATATAGTGTTAGCTGACCCCAATGAAAAAAATCAACGAAAACTATTAAATTTTGGTCATACTATTGGACATGCCGTTGAGAGTTTTGCTTTAAAGAGTGATGTTTTGCCTTTGTTACATGGAGAAGCAATTGCTATAGGTATGATTTGTGAAAGTTATATTTCTTATAAAAAGGCTGGATTAACTGTAAATGAATTAGAAGAAATAGCGCATACTATATTAAACTTTTATACTCCATTTAGATTAGATAATGTAAGTTATGATGAGTTGTTAGAATTGATGGGAAATGATAAGAAGAACGAAAATAATCAGATTAACTTTTCATTAATAACTAAAATCGGAGAAGCAAGAATTGATCAAAATGCTGAGGTTAAGACTATAAAAGAATCGTTAGACTATTATAAATCTTTAATTGGCTAATGCTGGTTCTTTCTCATCAATCAAAAAAACTAATAGGAAAAATTACCTTAACTGCTTCTAAAAGTGAAAGCAACAGAGCTCTTATTATTCAAGCTTTGTGCGATGATATGTTTGAGATAAAAAACTTAGCAGAAGCTGATGATACTCGAATTTTACAAGGATTATTACAGTCTGATAATATTGAGTTGTCTTCAGGAATAGCAGGAACTGTTATGCGTTTTATGACTGCTTACCTTTCTATACAAAATAAAGACTTTGTATTAACTGGTGATAAGAGAATGAAAGAACGTCCAATAAAAATATTGGTTGATGCTTTAAATGATTTAGGAGCTCAAATCAGTTATGCAGAACAAGTCGGCTATCCACCATTAATAATTAATAATGCTAATTTGAATGGCGATAAAGTTCTGTTAGATGGTAGTGTGAGTAGTCAATATGTTTCAGCATTATTATTGATTGCACCAAAATTAAAACATGGGTTGCAGATTAAATTTGAAGGAGAAATTATTTCAAAACCATATATTAACATGACCATCAATATGATGCAATATTTTGGTGTTCATGTGAAATGGAATAATGATTCAATTATTGTTAGCCCAGGAAAGTATAAAGCAAAAGATTTTATTGTTGAAGCTGATTGGAGTGCTGCTTCTTATTGGTATAGTATGGTAGCTATAGCTAAAGATGAGACTGAAATAATACTTTATGGGTTAAAAAAAGATAGTTTGCAAGGTGATTCGGAAGTAGTAAATATTTATAAAAAATTTGGTGTAATTACTGAGTTTATAGATGGTGGAGTAAGGTTAACTAAATCAAAAGATTTAGAACTCAAATATGCTGATTTATTAATAGATTTTATTGATTGTCCAGATCTAGCTCAAACTGTTGCCGTAACATGTGCAGCATTAAATGTTAAAGCAAAACTGGTTGGGTTAAAAACATTAAGGATTAAAGAAACAGATAGAATTACTGCTTTGCAAGATGAGTTGAATAAACTAGGTTTTAATATTGAAGTTAATAGTGATGATTTAATAGTAAATCCAATCAATAATATTGAAATTATAAATACACACATAAAAACATATAATGATCACCGTATGGCAATGGCTTTTGCTCCATTAGCAATGATAAAATCAATTAAAATTGAAGACCCAGAAGTAGTAAAAAAGTCTTATCCAAATTTTTGGCAAGATTTAAAATTAGTAGGGTTTAAAATTTAGATACCTAAAGCAAAATCAATATAGGTATAAAAATCACTTGGATTTCCGTTTATAAATTCAGTAGAGCGCTCGTGACCTAAGCGTACGATTACAATGTTTTTTTCTGGAATCATTATGGTGTATTGACCTAAAATTCCTCTAAAAAAATAGATGTCTAAATCCTTATAATAAGCTGTCCATATTTGATACCCATAAAAGTCTACAGGTTTCCCGTTTGATTTTAAATAGTAAGCTGGGCAAGTTGCTTCATTAAGGTAGTTTTCTGATATAATTCTTTCATTATTCCAAAGCCCATGATTTAATAATAATTGACCAATCTTAGCATAGTCTCTTGCGTTTGAGTAGAAACAACAATAAGCTTTTTCAGTTCCACCTTCTTTATCTAATGTCCATAAAGCATTGTTTTTTGCACCTATTTTTTTCCAAATTTTATCACTAAAATATTCCGATATAGATTGTCCTGTAACCTTTTCAAGTATAAAACCTAAAATAATAGTGTTTCCACCTAAGTAAGTCCATTCTTTACCAGGTGTAGAAGTTACTTTATAATCTTTATTTAATTCTTTTAAATCAGTACCATAATACGCTTTAGACATGTGCCCAAAAGGACTGTTGTAGCTTTCGTCAAAATCAATTCCAGAGCTCATAGTAAGCAAATTTTTTATTGTCAGTTCTGGACTGTCTTTGTATTGTGGTAAATAATTTCCTACAGGGTCATTTATACTACTTATTTTACCTTCTTGAATGGCAATACCAATTAATAGCCCAATATAGCTTTTTGCCATAGAAAAGGAATTGGTTTGTGAATCAGCATCATATTCATCCCAATATTCTTCATGTATCAATTTGTTATTCTTTACAATTACAAAAGCAGCAGGATGATTTTTTTCGATTTCTTCATGCAATTTTTCATTACTATAATGATTGTATTTTTCAGATAATTCCCAAGGTTGGTAGTGGGAGGATAATACTTCTCTATTTTCGAAATATTGAAAGTCATCAATACTAGGTCCAGTTCTTCCTTGTAAATAAGTTGTGCTAATTGCTTTAAATAAATGAGCGTGGCCAGAAATAATAGCTAATAATGAAGCTATTGTAATTATAATAATTAAGGTAAGGAGAAAACGTTTTAAAAATTTCATAAAGTAAATTGGGCTAAACCAATTCAGCTTCAAATAGCTGAACAAAGTGTTTCTTTAGTTTTTCTTTCACTTCGTTTACGTCAATTTTTTTATTTAGTTCCTTTTCTAAAGAAGTAACCTGTTTGTC
>JARGOE010000110.1 GCA_029210015.1 Vicingaceae bacterium | reverse complement strand
TGCCTTGATCCTTTAAATTTTGCTTCTTCTATAAAATCATTCAAAGCAAACATATCCATGGTAGTAATAAAGCTTTTTCGTCTTTTAAATTCACTAGGATGCAAATCAATAACAGTATCTTTTCTAACACCTTTGGTAATCGTTTCGCTTAATCCATCTATGTGTCGCTCTACATAATTATTTATAGACCACTGGCTATTTATCGAATCCCAGCGAACATTGTCAGAAAGTAATTTGTATTCTAGTTTTCCTTGTTTATCAAATCGTTCAATAGAAAAGTTGTTTCCCATATTCATATCAACTACAAAGTTGGACATGTAGATATAACTCGTTGTATCTATTTGCATGTGTATGTTTTGAGAGAAATTTCTAAACTTATTCCGATAATAAACTTCCTCAAAATCTAGTCGTTTTTTGTTGGCATTGGGTATCATAAAGTTGTTGAGGTAAAAAGACAATACCGCTAAAAACCCTGCGCAAATTAAGTAAGGTCGTAAGTATCTTTTAAAACTAACACCTCCAGCTAGTATAGCAACTACCTCAGAGTTGCTGGCCATTTTAGAAGTGAAAAATATAACCGAAATAAATATGAATAGCGGACTAAACATATTAGCGAAATAGGGAATAAAGTTAAGGTAGTAATCAAAAGCAATTGCTTTTAATGGAGCTTTACGCTCAATAAAATCTTCTAGTTTTTCTGAAATATCAAAAACAATAACAATACAAATGATTAGCAAAAGCGTAAAAAAGAAGGTTCCTAAAAACTTCTTAATAATGTATATGTCAATTTTTTTGAGCATTATAGTCGCTGACCTAACTTCTTAACCATTTGTGATTTCCAATCGTAAAAAGTTCCGTCTAATATCTTTTCACGAGCAGTATTTACTAACCAAAGATAGAAGCTTAAATTGTGTAAGGTAGCAATTTGTGCTCCTAAAATTTCTTTGCTAATTATTAAATGTCTTAAATATGCTTTGCTGTAAAAGCTGTCTACATAACTAGTTCCGTTAGGGTCTATTGCAGAAAAATCGTTTTCCCATTTTTTGTTTCTAATGTTAATTGTGCCTTCAGAAGTAAACAACATTCCGTTTCTAGCATTTCTTGTTGGCATTACACAGTCAAACATATCAATGCCTAAAGCAATATTTTCTAATAGATTTAAAGGTGTTCCAACCCCCATTAAATATCTTGGTTTATCTTTAGGTAAAATGTCGGTAACAATCTCACACATTTCATACATTTCATCATCAGGTTCACCAACAGATAATCCTCCAATTGCATTTCCTTCACGCTCAAAACTTGCAATGGTTTCGGCAGATTGTTTTCTTAAATCTTTATATACACTTCCTTGTACAATAGGGAATAAAGTTTGAGAATAACCATATAAAGGATCTGAATTATCAAATCTTTCGCAACAACGTTTTAGCCAACGGTGCGTCATGTACATAGAGTTTTTAGCATATTTATACTCACATGGATAAGGAGTACACTCATCAAAGGCCATAATAATATCTGCACCAATTTGACGTTGGATATCCATTACATTTTCTGGTGCAAATAAATGTTTTGAACCATCTATGTGAGATGAAAAAGTTGCTCCTTCTTCTTTAATTTTTCTTCGTGCTGAAAGAGAATAGACTTGGTAACCACCACTATCAGTTAAAATAGGACCATCCCAATTCATAAATTTATGTAAACCACCAGCTTGTTGTAGTATTTCAGTTCCAGGGCGTAAGTATAGATGGTAAGTGTTTCCTAAAATTATTTGAGCCTTAACATCATCTTTTAATTCATGTTGGTGAACCCCTTTTACAGTTGATGCTGTTCCAACTGGCATAAAAATAGGAGTTTGAATTGTACCATGGTCAGTTGTAATGGTTCCTGCTCTTGCTTTACTTTGGCTATCTGTTTTTTCTAATTTAAAATCCATCTATCTTATTAACGTATCGTGTTTAAAAACTTGGCCAAAGATACTTATTTAGCCCAAAGTATAAATTTACATTTGATTAATGCAATGGAATGAGCTGATAAGGTTTTTGGAGTTTAATTATTTAATCGATTATTTAATCGGTTTATACCTGCTTTGCTTTCTTGTTCAATTGTTTTATTATTTGATTCTATTTTCTCGATTGGCTTTTTTTAAAGATAAATCAAAACCTAATACAGAACCAGTGTCTGTAATTATTTGTGCAAAGAATGAACGAGAAAATTTGTTAGAATTTTTACCTAAATACTTCTCTCAAAAATTTCCAGAATTTGAAATTATCGTTGTAAACGACAATTCATCTGATGATACTGAAGATGTGTTAAAAGCTTTTGCTTTACAGCACAAACAGTTAAAAATTGTAAATGTGCCCGATACTGACAGGTTTTTTGGTAGCAAAAAATTTGCATTGACTTTAGGGATTAAAGCAGCTAAATATGATAGAGTTTTGTTGAGCGATGCAGATTGTTATCCAGCTTCTGATAAGTGGTTGGAGCAAATGAGTAAGTATAGTAGAGGCAAAAAAATTATTATAGGTTTTGGAGCTTATGAAAAACAAAAAGGCTTGTTAAACAAGCTGATTAGATTTGAAACTTTTTACACAGCATTGCAATATTTATCTTTTGCTCAAGCAAAAATACCTTATATGGGTGTTGGTAGAAATTTAGCTTACCATACCGATGTGTTTTTTAAAAATAGAGGTTTTGCTTCACACCAGCATATATTATCTGGGGATGATGATTTGTTTGTAAATGAAGTGGCCAACCGAAAAAACACTCAAATAGTTGTTAATGCTGATGCTCATACGATATCTAAGCCTAAAAACTCCTATCAAAAATGGTTTAGGCAAAAAAAGCGTCATTTATCAGCAGGTAAACACTATAAATTTAAGCATAAAGCATTATTGGGAGTTTTGCAGCTTTCTCAATTATTGTTTGTGGTATTATTTGTTGCTTTAATCATTCAGGTTCGTCCTGTTTATCTAATACTTGGTGTGTTTGTGTTGAGATATCTCATACAAATGCTTATATTTAAGCTATCAACAAACAAGGTAGGAGGTAAGGATTTAATATTGTTAGCTCCATTTTTTGAAATATTTTTTATGCTTTTTAATCCAATAATCGTAATTTCAAACTTGTTAAACAAAAACGCTAAATGGAATTAGGATCAAATTTATCTCCCAAAGCACAAATCGATTTTAAATTGGTTTGTAGGGCTCGTGATGAGAATGATGAGCGCGCTTATGCTGAGTTGATGGGGAAGTATCGTGATTCTATATTTTTTATGATGTTGAAGATGGTTAAGAATAGCGATGATGCTGATGATTTAACCATTGAAGCCTTTGGTAAAGCATTTAACAGAATACACCAATATACACCAAGCTATGCATTTAGTACTTGGTTGTTTAGAATTGCTACCAATAACTGTATCGATTTTATCCGTAAAAAGAAGATGGTTACTATGTCTTTAGATAAAAATATAGATGATGGTGAGGGGGGTAGCATTCAGTTTGAAATGAAATCTTCTGCTCTAGATCCTGAAGAGAAATTTATACGGAAGCAGAAGATTAGAATAATGCGTGAAATAGTAGGACAGCTAAAACCAAGATATAAGGAGTTAGTTGTGTTGCGTTATTTTAGAGAGTATTCTTACGAAGAGATAGCTGCAGAAACTGAATTACCTTTAGGTACGGTTAAAGCACAATTATTTAGAGCCAGAGAACAACTTTATAAGTTGATGCTAGATAAAAAAGGAAAGTTTTAGTTTATTTTTGCCG
>JARGOE010000015.1:15102-41225 GCA_029210015.1 Vicingaceae bacterium | reverse complement strand
TATGTACGTGAACATCCATTTGTGGGTAAGGAATATTTAAGCCTTCTTTATCAAATGTGTTGTATACTTTTTCGTTCATATCAAAAAATACCCCCCAATAATCTTCTGCATTTACCCATGCTCTTACAGCAAAATTAACAGAGCTATCACCAAGTTCGGAAACAGCAACAAAAGGTTCTGCTGGACTTTTTAATATTCTACTATCCTCATTCATTAAACGGACTAAAACTTCTTTTGCATTTTCAGTTTTATCACCATAACCTATCCCAAAAGTCCAATCAACTCTTCTAAATTCTTCTGAAGAATAATTAACCATAGATGAGTTAGATAAACCTGCATTTGGGATAATAATAGTTTTATTATCTGGGGTTTTTAAGATAGTATTAAAAATTTGAATTTCTTTAACAACACCTGTATGGCCTTGAGCTTCTATTAAATCTCCATTTTTAAAAGGTTTAAAGATTAGAATCATTACTCCACCAGCAAAATTTTGTAAGGTTCCAGATAACGCCATTCCAACTGCTAAACCAGCAGCACCGAGTATTGCAACGAATGAAGTCATTTCAATTCCTAACATACCGAGTACACTTATTACAAGCATTACTCTTAGGAGATTTTTAACTATTCCCCTTAAAAAGGGTGTCAAAGATGGATCGACATCTCTTTTAGTAAGTAGTCTTTCAAATGATTTTACGAGAAACTTGATAATAATACCTCCAACTATCCATACAATAATGGCTCCAACTACCTTTGGTCCATAATTCAGAATTAATTCAACACCTTTGTTGTAATATTTATCCCAATCCATAAGTTTTAATTTTTGTGCAAGGTTACACTTTTGATAGAATTAACAGAAGAAAGTTTTAAAGAATAATAACCTTTTTAAATTATTTGAGTGTAAATTTAGTTTTACCAATATCTACACCATCAGCATAAACCTCAATGTTGTATTCACCAACAGGGAAATCAGAAGTTTTTTTCCAATCTATAGTGAGGTTGGCTTGTTGATTTTGATAATTAATTTGTTTTTTAGAAGAATATAATCCTCTAACCCCATTAAAATCAAACTTATTACTGTCATCTGTTTTTTCAGATAACACTTTACCGTCAGGTGTAAGTATTCTCACATAAATCCATTTTTTACCCGGAATAGTAATTTTGTTTTTTAAGATAGTAAAATCAGTTCTTATTTTGTCTGTTTTTTTAGCTCTATCTGTTTCTTTACCGGTATTGTTACTTTTAACTCTAACTCCATAAGATTTTAATCCACTTGTCTTTAGGTGAGAAGCAATGGTAACTAAATCTGTAAGGTCTTCATTTTGTTCTGTTAGGTTCTGAGATTTTGTTTTTTCGTTTGTTAATTCACTTTTTACTGCAGTATTTTCTTCTTTTAAAATTCCATTGGCTTGATTTAAAGAGTCTATCTGAACTACGTACCCTTTCATTATTGTTCTGAGTGTTTCGGTTTCTTTTCTAAGCTTGTAAATACTCCAATTTTTCCCTTTAGCTTCTTTTAACAATTTTTCAATCTGTGCTTTTTGAGCCTCTAACTCTTCATTAAGCTCATTATTGTTGGTCTCCATCTCTTCATATTGAGCAAGCATGTCTTCTAATTCAGATTTCACTTGATCTCTATCACTACTTACTTCAGTAAACGCAACCTGACCAGTTTCTATTTGTTTTTGTAATTCTAGGTTTTGCCAGATTAAGTATCCGCAAAAGCCTAATAATAATATGGTAACAATAATTAAAAGTTTGTTGGTTTTGTTACCTTTATTGTCAGTTGTAACAGTATTTTCTGTTTGATTTTCCATTATAAAACTTACTTTTATTAGTTCAAAATTATATTATTTTATAGTATTAAGCTTTAACTGTAGTTAAAGTTATACATACATACTTGTGTATAAAGAAGCTCTATGATAAACGATTTTTTTAACTTAATATTTCCAAAGTTGTGTTCTTCATGTGAACAAACTTTATTAAGTAGTGAAAACGTAATTTGTACTAAATGTCTTTTAACACTTCCTAAAACGGGTTATCATTTGGATAAAGACAATCCGATTAATAAAATTTTTTGGGGTAGAGTTGATGTTACAATGGCCGCTGCATTTTATAGTTTTACTAAGGGGGGTAAGGTTCAACGTTTGTTACACAGGCTAAAATATAGGGGAGGTGAAGAGGTGGGAGAAATCCTTGGGCTACATTATGGGTTTGAATTAAAAACATCGGAACATTTTAAGGGTATAGATTACATTATACCAGTACCTCTTCATAAAAACAAGTTAAAAAAGAGGGGGTATAATCAAAGCGAAAGCTTTGCTCGAGGCTTATCAAAATCAATGAAAGTACCTATTAACATTACTGATTTATATCGGAAGATAGATTCAAACACTCAGACGAAAAAAACACGTTATAAACGTTGGGAAAACGTAGGTGATATTTTTGGAGTTATTGAAAGTCACGATTTAGGGAATAAAACTATTTTGTTGGTAGATGATGTGGTTACTACAGGGGCCACAATTGAGGCGACTGCTCAAGTTCTAGTAAAATTAAATTGTAAGGTACTGGTTGCTGCAATAGCTTGTGCCTAAAAAATAAAAAGACCTCTGAAACGAGGTCTTTTTTGCACTAACTAAACAGGAAGGTAATTAAGGCGGTATGTTTTTCTTTACAATGTAAAAGTAGTTTTGATTGTTGAGCTAATATGTTAAAACACCGTTAACAAATGTTAAAAAGTGTTAAGTACTTAATATTCCTTAGCTTTAAGCGTATTTTTGTTATAGATGAAAAAGAAATACATCTATATATTGATAGGCATAATGTCTGCAGCTTTAATTGGGTTGGTTGCAATTCAATTAACTTGGATTGATAATGCTATTACACTTAAAGAGGAAGAGTTTAAGAGGAATGTTCGGGGAGCATTATTTTCGGTAACAGGTAAATTAGAAAAAATAGAAACGCTTGAACGAATTCGTGAACAAAAGCGAAGTCAACAAATTTTTAATCAACGATTTAATGCTTTAAATAATCAAGGGATTAATACTACGGATAGTATATCTGTTGTGGAGAAGGATGGGATAAAGTATAAAGTAAGAGAGAAAACTTCAGGAGATGGTAGAACATATCAAAAATCAATTCAAACCGTTTCTAATAATGGACAAGTTGGATTTGAATTAAGTATTCAAAGTGGAACACAACCAAATATGATAAATGGGATGTTTAACGATATTTTCGATGCTAATCGTTATAAGCCAATGCAGGAGCGAATAAAGTTAGAAGTCTTAGATTCATTGATAGAGTTAGAATTAAAAAGTAGGGGGATAAAAGCTGCTTTTCAACGAGGTATTTTTGATTACAATGGAAATAGCGTAATAGTAGATTCTATTGATAATATTAACAAGGTTCGTCAATCTGGATTTTACTCTCAATTATTCCCTAATGACGTTGTTAGTCCTCCACACTTTTTAAGTATTTTTTTTCCATATCAAAAAGGTTATTTAATAAAAACAATGTGGATGATGCTCTTAACATCGGTTTTGCTACTATTAACTATTGTTGGGACATTTACTTATACTATCAAGACGATATTTAAACAAAAGAAAATATCTGAAGTGAAGAATGATTTTATAAGCAACATGACACATGAGTTAAAAACACCTATTGCCACTATTTCCTTAGCCTGTGAAGCATTAACTGACAAGGATATGAGCGCGAGTGATGAGGTAAGGAGTAATTATGTGGGAATGATTAATCAAGAAAATAAACGATTAGGACTATTGGTAGAAAGTGTTTTAAAAAGTGCTACATGGGATAAGGGTGATTTAAAACTTAAAAAAGAAGAAGTTGATTTACATGAGGTAATAAAAAGAGCTGTTGATAATATTTCTATTCAAGTACAAAGTAAGTCAGGGTTAATTTCTCAAGACCTTTGTGCTAATAAGTTTGTTATTAATGGAGATAAGATACATCTTACAAATTTAATTTATAACTTACTTGATAACGCTAACAAGTATTCACCAAATAATCCTGAGATATTGATTTCAACTACAAATCATAAAGAAGGTTTAATGCTTAAGATATCGGATAAAGGAATGGGAATTAAACGTGAAAATTTGAATAAAATTTTTGACAAATTTTATCGGGTTCCTACAGGAAATGTTCACAATGTAAAGGGATTTGGATTAGGACTAAACTACGTGAAAGCAATAGCTGAAAAGCATGGTGGAGAAATAACAGTAGAAAGCGATTTTGGAAAAGGAACTACATTTAGCATATACTTACCATTTTATCATAACGAAAACTCATAGCAATGCAAAAAAACATTAAAATATTATTAGCTGAAGATGACACCAACTTAGGAACGCTTTTGTGTGACTATTTAAAAGCTAAAGGCTTTCATACTGTATTGGCTGCCAATGGAGAGGAAGCATTTAATTTATTTGCAAAAGGAACTTATAATTTATGTTTGCTTGACGTTATGATGCCCATTAAAGATGGGTTTACTTTGGCTAAAGAAATAAGAAAAATTAATGACAGTATCCCTATTATATTTCTAACAGCTAAATCAATGAAAGATGATACCTTGCAAGGCTTTGAAGTTGGGGCAGATGATTATATTACTAAACCCTTTAGCATGGAAGAATTACTGGCAAGGATTAATGCAGTTATAAGAAGGACAGTAGACGGTGGGAAAGAACAAGAGCAAGATATTTTTGAAATTGGGGAATACCATTTTGATTATAAAAAAAGAGTTTTGACGATTGGAGATGAGGCACAAAAGTTAACATCTAAAGAAAATGATTTGTTAAGATTGCTTTGCTTGAATAAAGATAAAGTATTAGAGAGAACTTATGCTTTAAAAGCTATTTGGGAAGATGATAATTATTTTAATGCAAGAAGTATGGATGTTTATATAGCAAAGTTGCGTAAACATTTGAAGTTAGATGGGTCTATTGAGATAATGAATGTGCATGGAAGGGGTTTTAGGTTTGTAATTCACAAGTAATATTATTTTTCTAATTCGTTTAACCTATGTATCTTTGAAAAAACAAAATTGAGTTATGTTAAAAGAGAAAATTGAAGAAGCGCTAAATAAACAAATTAAAATTGAGGCAGAATCGTCTCAAATATATTTGGCTATGGCCTCATGGGCTGAAACTGAAGGGTTAGGTGGGACTTCACAATTTTTGTATAAACATTCTGATGAGGAACGTATGCACATGCTTAAATTAGTTCAATATGTTAATGAGAGAGGAGGGAAAGCATTAATCCCTCAATTATCACAGCCTGAAAAAGTATATAATTCATTGCCTGAATTATTCCAAACCCTATTGAACCATGAAATAATGGTTTCGGGAGAAATCAACAATTTAGTTGACATTTGTTTACAAGAAAAGGATTATACTACACATAACTTTATGCAATGGTATGTTGCTGAGCAAATAGAGGAGGAAGCATTAGCTAGAACAATAATGGACAAGTTGAACATGATTGGTTCAGACAAAGGTGGGTTGTATCTTTTTGATAGAGATATTGAGGGGATTTCAGTTAATGTGGAACAAGGGAAATAATCTCGTTATCAACATTTTTCTTAAAATTGTTAATAACTATTTGGCTTTTATTCTTAGGCTTTACAGCACTATCTTATTACATTTACCTCTTAATTTATTTGAAAAAGGGTAGTTTAAACGCTTTTTATGTAAGGAATAATTTGTGTTCTACATAAAAGGTTTTTCTTTATGAGGTACTTGATTTATATACTAATTGGTTTGTTTGTGGCTTGCATGAGTGTGAGTGATGTAAGCGCTCAGTTCTGGAAGAAAAAAAGTGGGACAGCTTCAGCTACTAATAAATCAGGTTCCGGAGGAAGTGGTAAAAGAGATGCGTTTGCTGGGAAGTCTAAAAAAGGTCCAAACATAAAATCATCAAAGCCACCTAGAACTAAATCAAGAAGCAAGCTATATGCTCATTCAGTTTCCCGCAAAAAATTCAAAGGCAGGTCTGGCTCTGGGTTCTCATCCAAAAAAAGGAGATACAAAATGGTTAATGCCAAGCCTAAGGGTAAAGGGTCATCAGCACCTAGCGGATCTTCTGGCGGAAGAAAATCTGGTAAAGGAAGAAAAAAGGAAAAATAATTGCTGATCTCCCCAAAAATTACAAATCTTAAAGTTTTTTTGTAAATTGCATTTTAAAATTTTGGCTCAATAATTGATTGAAGCCCAATTCAAGTGAAAAAAATAGTTGTCATATTACTTTCTCTTTTCATCCTGTCATCAGGGTTTAACTTAGTTGTTGATACCAACTCAAAAATGAAGGCTATATTTATTATGAACTTCACTAAGTTGGTTGAATGGCCTCAAAGTTATCGTCAAGGCAATTTTGTAGTTGGAGTAGTCGGAGATTCTCCTTTGTATACTGAGTTAGTGAAAATGTCGAAGACAAAAAAAGTAGCTAATCAATCATTAGAAGTAAAAAAATACATAAGCGCTGCTGAAATTGGAAAATGCCATATTGTTTACGTTAGTAAAAGTGAAAGCGAATCTTTGGCTTCCATCCTTAAAAAAGTAAAATTTAATAGTACTTTAATCGTTTCTGAAAAGCAAGGTTTAGTTGATAAAGGTGCTGGGATTAATTTTATAGTTAAAGATAACCGCCAAAAATTTGAGTTAAACAAAAAGAACGTTGAAAAATATAAGCTTAAGGTAAGTTCTAATTTAGAAGCATTAGCATTTACAGTTAAATAGAATGACAAAAAGGATCTACATATTATTATTTGTTTTGGTTTTTAGCCATACTGCATTTAGCCAGTTTGTGGGGAGAGATCATTTATCCGTTGCGTTATTTTATATGCAAAAGGCAGAATTAGATAGTGCTAAAAAGTATATAGATTTGGCTGGAGAGGATGAATCTTTAAGAACAGAAGCTAAGACATGGTATTATAAGGGATTTGTTTATAAAGACTTATATAAATCACAGGAAAAAGCAGATAAGAACTCGCCATATAGATTGGAGGCTATAAAAGCATTTGAAGTGATGAAACCTTTAGATGTAGAAAATGAATTTGCAGAGAGTACTAGTAAAATATTAAAATATTTAGCGTCTACTTTGTATAATGATGCCGTTAGATCATTGTCGCCTGAAACATATACTCAAGCTATTAGTCATTATGAGTTATATAAAAAGACAATGAAAGCTGCCTTACCTTCAACTGAATTCAATTCGCAAGATGTTAAGTTTAAGATGGCATTAGCCTCAATGTTAAATAAACCTGCAGAATCAGCTTCTGGATTAGACTCTGTGCAAGTTATTTATATCAAAAAGTTGTATACAGAAATTTTAGAAATTGACGAAAATAATCCAGGGGCTAATTATAATTTAGCAACACTTTATTATAATGAAGCAGCAGATATCATTAATAGTATGGATTACGATATGGATATTGTTCAGTTGAATAAGATTCAAGATTATTGTATTGAAATATTCTTAAAAGGGTTGCCTTATATGAAAAAATCATATGATTTAAATTATAAAAGAAAAGAAACTTTGATTGGGCTTTCTAATATCTACTATGGTCTTAATGACATAGAAAAATCCGAGCAGTATAAAAAAGAATTAGAAGAATTAGAAAAAGAATAGTACTTTAGTGTGTTTAAAATGGCTTTTAGACTCACTATAGGAAAGAAAATTGGAACAGGCTTCGGGGTACTGTTATTCTTTATTGTAATTGTTTTCTATACCACCTACCAAACTCTTAACGACAGTATTCAACAAAATGATGAAATTACGAATGTAAACAACCCATCAGTTGCATCTTTAGAGGAGCTTAAGCTACTTACTGTAAGGTCTAAAATGTTGATATTTAATTGGATTTATTTTCAATCTCATGCAGATCACCCAGATAAAGAAAAGTTAAATAGATTAACAGAAAGAGACTACCCTCACCTTGAGAAAAGCATTAAAAAATTAGCGATTAATTGGGAAAAAAAAGATCAAAAAAAAATTGGACAAGTTTTCAAAAACCTTAAAGAGCTATTTGAGCTCCATGCTGAAGTTAAATTACTATTGCCTGACTGGGCAAGTTATGAAGATTCTCAGAATAAATTTTTAGCTAATTTTTTAATTGGTGAAGATGGAGATATTTCATTAAAAACGTCTGAAATTTTATTTCAATTAGATGACTTAATTGGTAATCAAAAATTCCAAACTGGAGAAGTTACTGCTGATATGCAGGGGTCCTTTAGTGACCTAAAATGGTGGTCAAAGTGGTTGGGTATAGCCTTGGTAATATTTGGCGTTTTAGTTGCTATTTATACAACAAGATCTATTGTTGGTCCTGTTCAAAAACTAAAAATTGTGCTGTTAACTTTGAGTAAGGGTATAATTCCTAACCATTCTATTAAGGCAAAAAAGGATGAGATTGGCGAAATGACTAACGCGTTGAACCGAGTAATTTCTGGATTAAAAAGCACGAAGGATTTTGCTATTTCTGTAGGGGCAGGGAAGTTTGATGCCCATTATGAGCCTTTAAGTTCTGATGATGCATTAGGGAAAACATTAATTAAAATGCGTGACGATTTAGCTGAGAATGAAAGAATGCTCGAGCAAAAAGTTCAAGAACGTACTGCTGAGGTTGTTCAACAAAAAGAGGAGATTGAGCAGCAAAATGAAAAGATTAGTGAGCTTTATGAAGAGGTTACGGATAGTATAAAGTATGCTAAGGGGTTACAAGAAGCTATTCTACCACCAGATAATTTTGTAAAAGCAGAAATGCCAGAATCTTTTATATTGTATAAGCCAAAAGATATTGTAAGTGGTGATTTTTATTGGGTTGAAAAAAAGAAAGATAAAATTTATTTTGCTGCTGTTGATTGTACTGGGCATGGTGTTCCTGGAGCATTTATGAGTATTGTTGGGTATAATGCATTGAATGAAGCGTTACGACAGAATGATGATCCAGGATCGATACTAGATGCATTAAATAAAGGGGTTAGTAAAACATTACATAATAATGCAATGGGGTCTACAACAAAAGATGGAATGGATTTAGCTTTATGTAGTTATGATAAGAAAACTAAAATATTAGAATTTGCAGGGGCCTATAACCCTTTATACTTAATAAGAAATGGTGAAGTAAATCAAATAAAGCCAGATAAGTTTGCGATAGGAGGTTATTATGATGATTCTTCTAAAAAATATACCAACCACAGTATTCAATTACAAGAGAAGGATTATGTGTATGTTTTTTCTGACGGATATGCTGATCAGTTTGGTGGACCAAAAGGAAAAAAATTCATGTACAAGAGATTTAGAGATTACTTACTAACTCTTGATGGTAAAAGTATGCTAGAGCAAAAGGAGTTTTTAAATGATACCATTGAAGATTGGAAAGGTCCTCTAGAACAAATTGATGACATTCTTGTGATAGGAATGCATGTTGCCTAGACTATTCTGACCCAACTTTTTAAGTGGTAAAATAAACTTGACAAGCTTTCATAAAAACACTAAATTTGTCGGCTAATGTTTATAATTTATCGACAAATGAGATTGCACCTTTATTTTATAGTTTTTTTAACTTTTATTTTCTTTAACCCTTATGGGTTCTCTCAATCACCGGATTTAATAAATTACCAGGCAGTAGCCCGAGATTTATCGGGTAATCCCTTAGTTTCTACAGCGGTAAATATTACATATGATATAAGGCAAAACTCATCAATAGGAACAATAGTTTATAGCGAGACACATAATTTAACTACGAATCAGTTTGGATTATTTACAGCAGAGATAGGAGGGGGCACACCAGTAACAGGAACATTTGCTGGAATAAACTGGAGTACAGGTTTGTACTATTTACAAGTAACAGTAAATGGAGATGTAATGGCAGCAACACAGTTGTTGTCGGTGCCTTATGCTTTACATGCAAATACTGCTACAAGTGGCTCCCCCGGAGCAAATGGACATGCAAATTTAGCAGATTCAGTAGCAGAGCCAGCAGGGGTAAACTGTGCTAATGGAGGTTACTTAATACATATGGGTGCTGATGATAATGATAACAACACATTAGAGCCATTAGAAAGAGACATCAGTTACTACATCTGTAATGGATTAGATGGTACAGCAAACAATAATGATACATCTGCAACTAATGAACTACAAACTCTTGCAATAAATGGAGATACACTTTTTATTTCAGGAGGAAATTATGTGTTAATTCCTAACACTGGTAGTTTATGGCAATCAAATTCACCAGATATATATTTTAGTACAGGAAAGGTAGGAATAGGAACTTCAACACCAAATCGGACATTAGCTATAGAAACTTCCTCATTAACTGGTGATGGAATAAGCATAAATAATTCATCTTCTGGTAATCCTGGAATTGAATTTCAAACACTAGGTAATCCAAGGTATGTTATGGGTATTGACCAATCTGATAATAACAAATTTAAAATAGGTACAACTAATATTTTTACCAATACTCGACTTACAATCAACTCATTAGGAAATGTAGGTATAGGAACAAACAATCCCTTTCATAGATTTTCAGTAGCATCAACTGACTCTGTTATAGCTAGTTTTGTTGGGGCGAATCCAAATGCTTCTATTGTTTCAATAGCAAGTATTAATCCTAATGCTGTAACCGGTGAGGTCTTTTTAACTGGATCTGATTCAGCTATAATTGCAATAGACCCAGCTCTTAAAACTTTTTTTCTATCTAATACAACTACTGATGGGCACATTGCTGTTACTGCAGATAGTTCTGTTGGCACATATGCACCATTTATTCATCAACAAGGATTGTCTTTATATAATCAAGTGGATTCAATATTTCATTTTTCTTCTGGACCAAATGGTGTGTTTCATGTTAATCAGGGTTTATTTGTGACAGATTCATTATATGTTGTAGGTGCAAATCCAGGGAATGCTGGTTGGTTATTGGCAGATGATGGGTTTGGTCAAGCAGTATGGACAGATCCTATCTCTCTTGGTTTAGGAGGTGGTTTATGGACTCAAGGTACAGGAGATATATTTAACACTACCGATAGTGTTGGTATCGGAGTTGCTAATCCATCAGCTTTGTTACATGTTTCTGGCGGGGGATTAGGAAAACCAACTGCATTATTTGAAGCAGGGGGATTTACGAATGCAACGATAAATATTAATCATACTGGAAGTAATGGATCAGGAATAATCTTTCAAAATGGAGGAGCTTTTACCTCAGGCATTTCGTCATCTACCTCTAATGTCTTGACATTAACATCTGATTTTGTGGAAGTAGGTAATTCTCCTAAAACAGGGATTTTTAATGTAGCTGGTAATTCATCTGTTACAAAGCCAACAATTTTGTTGCATGAGCCAACAACAGGTTTTTCAAGAATAAAACATACAAATGGGGTAGCTAATAAATATTGGATTGTTGAAGCAGGTATAAGTGCTTCAAATCCCCAATCTGGATATAGCATAGGTTATAATAATGGCGTTTCTACTAGTTTACCATTTATCGTGTATGGTGATAATAAAGTCGGAGTTAATAATTTGGCAACCCCATTAGCTTCATTTCATGTGATGGATATTAATACTACTGGAAACGGAATGGTAACAGAAGGTTTTAGTCAACCAGGATTGTTAGTTGTTGGAAGAAATAATTTCGCATCTCCAAATAGAGGGGCTGTGCTAAATGGAGATCAAATAGGTAAAATAGTTTTCCCAGGTTATGCTGGAGTTTCTTATGGTGATGGTCCTCAGATTATTGCGAATGCTACAGAAAATTATTCTAGTTCTGCAAATGGTAGTGAGATGGTTTTTAGAACTATACCTAATGGAACAAATTCAGATCAAGATGTTTTAACGTTGTTAAATGATGGTACTGTTGAGGTGCCAATTAATTTGAGAGTATTAAATGGTGCAGGTAATGCAGGAGATGTTTTAACTTCTGATGCAGCAGGTAATGCTTCGTGGCAAACTCCTTCAGGCGGAGGGGCTTCTTGGTTAATTGCAGGGAATTCTGGAACAAATCCCTCAAATGATTTTATAGGAACCACGGATAACACACCTTTGCATTTTAGAGTTAATAATATTACTGCAGGAAGAATAGATCATATATTATTTAACACGTCACTTGGAAGAAGTACTTTACAGTCAGTTACTACTGGGCAACATAATACCGCCATAGGTAATAATGCTATGATTGGAAATACAACTGGGTTTCATAATACTGCTATAGGTAGTCAAGCATTACAAGGGGGAAATAGTAATGCTAATGTTGCTATTGGATGGAGAGCTTTAATGTCTTCTTCTGGAGGTGATAATACCGCTCTAGGGTATCAAGCAGGTAATACCATTACAACTGGAAGTAGCAATACTTTTCTTGGATATGATGCTGATGCCGCTTCTAATAATTTAACCAATGCTACTGCTATTGGTGCAAATGCTATTGTTGGTCAAAGTAACAGTTTAATTTTAGGTAATAATGCTAATGTAGGTATTGGTACTTCTTCACCTGTTAGTAGTTTAAATATTATTTATTCAGGTACGAATACTGAAGCTGGGTTGATTAATTATACGCAAAGTAATGCAACTCTAAATGGAACAGGTTTTTATTCTGCGGCAAATACTAACGGTACAGGAGAAATTACAGCTGGTGCGTTTCGAGTGTCTTTATCTGGAAATTCATCTAAATCTGTTGCAGTATCTGCAGCTAATTCTGCAACTTCAAGTCTTAATATTGGTCTATTTGCTAGAGTATCAGGAACTAACATTAGCGCAACTCATATTGGTGGTGTATTTGAAGTTGTTGGCGGAGCTAGTAATCACGCACTTCAATTAATTGATGGTTCAGAAGGTAATGGTAAAATTCTAACTTCGGATGCAACAGGTAAAACAACTTGGCAACCTAATGCTGTCGCTTTCGAAACTTTCATGTCAAACCCGCAAGGAGTTATAAATACTACTTTTGGTAATACAGGAGCAATAATTTTACGTTTTGATGGAGAGATAATAGATGAAGGTGGAAATAATTTTGATCCTAACCCTGGGGTTAATAATTTTAAAGCTCCTCATAATGGTGTTTATTCTATACAAGCTAGTGTAATTTTTGAGAATATTGGAGCAACTCCAAATACTGAAATTCAATTGGGACTTATGAAAAATGGCGGCTTTACTCCTCTTAAAGTTTCTACGATTGTTATGGAAACTTCAAACGCAAATGTTCGAAAAACAGGAACTATAAATGCTACAATTCGATTAGCTGCTGGTGACATTCTTCACCTTGAAGCAATTACACCAACAGCTGGAGCAACAATCAATATGTTACCAAGTGAAGCTTCATGGTTTAGCGGACATTTAGTTTATGCAAATTAATATTTAACACTATGAAAATTAAGATATTATTAATTTTATTATTTGTTTTTACTCTTGTAATAGGGGTAAAAGCCCAATCCCCTGATTTGATAAATTACCAAGCAGTAGCTAGAGATTTATCAGGGAATCCATTGGTATCAGCAGCAGTAAATATTACTTATGATATAAGACAAAACTCATCTACTGGAACAATTGTATATAGCGAGACTCACAATTTAACTACAAATCAGTTTGGATTGTTTACAGCAAAAATTGGTGGAGGAACACCAGTAACGGGAACATTTTCTGGGATAAACTGGAGTACAGGGTTGTACTATTTACAGGTAACGGTTAATGGTGATGTGATGCCAGCAACTCAATTACTCTCTGTTCCATATGCTTTACATGCGAATACTGCAACAAGTGGCACGCCTGGTGCTGATGGTAATGATAATTTAGTTAATGTTAATGCTGAGGCACCTGGTCCGAATTGTATTGCTGGGGGTAATTTTATTGAGTTTGGGGTTGATGATAATGATAATGGAATTCTTGAAGCAGGAGAAATAGATGGTTCTTATTACGTTTGTAATGGAACTCAAGGGTCCAGTAATGATACTTCTGCTACTAATGAAATACAAACATTAAGTATTTTAAACGACACAGTATTTTTAAGTAATGGAGGGTTTGTAAAACTTCCTCCAGCACTAGGAGATGATTGGGGAAGTCAGGTTGTTTTATCAAACGGTTCAAACATTTCTGGAGACGGAACAGCAGGAAATCCATTAAGCGTATTTGATAATGATACTTCTGCATCAAATGAATTCCAGGATTTATCAATTACAGGGAATACTTTAAATATAAGTTCTGGTGTCGGAACTCAAATTTCCCCTGTAAATCCAAATACAGGAGATTTACTATATTGGAATGGTATTAACTGGGTAGCTCAAGCAGTTGCTGGAAATACAGATAACCAAAATTTATTGAATGGAGGTAAAGCAGGTAATAATCAGACTATAAATATCCAGAATGGTACTGGAATTACTTTTAGTGTAGCTGATGGAGATTCTTCTAACTTTAATGAATACAATACTTCGTTTCAAGTTAACGGACCTAATTTAGAATTAACTGATGGGGGAAATACTTTTCAGGTTGCCTTATCCAATTTAGCGGATAATGATTGGACAGTTGCTGGAGCTAATACATACTCAATGAATAATATTGGTATAGGAACAGCATCTCCGGGATCTGAATTAGAAATAAATTCAGCTAATCCAACATTGCGTCTTTTCAGTTCACAAACAAATTCTCTGGCAAGTGCCTACCTTAGGTTTGGCGATAATTCTGGCCCCGGGTTTAATGAGCGTGGCTGGTTAGGAATGCCTGGTTCAGGAGATTATTTAGAAATGGGTTCTCCTAACGCAATATTTTTTAATACAAATTTTGCCTATAGGATGGTAATTGCAAATAATGGAAATGTCGGTGTTGGCATAACTGGACCAACTTCTAAACTTCATATAGCTGGTGGACACATAACAATGGAAGATGGAAATGAGCAAGTAGGTTATATACCTGTTTCTAATGCTAATGGAATGATGACCTGGACAGACCCTGCTACACTTGCATTAGGTAGTGCATGGTTAGTAAATGGTACAGATATTTATAATGGTAACTCTGGTCAAGTAGGGATAGGTACCACAACTCCAACTTTCCCATTAGAGGTTAGAACAACATCTAATGTTAGAGGTGCTTATATAGAAACTTCTG
Source organism: Vicingaceae bacterium (assembly GCA_029210015.1). GTDB lineage: Bacteria > Bacteroidota > Bacteroidia > Flavobacteriales_E > Vicingaceae. The sequence continues at coordinate 26,126 of JARGOE010000015.1, read as the reverse complement.
GAGTTAATTCTTCCAGCAGTAAAATAGGTGTGACAGGAATCTCTACAGGAGGTTTAGGGACAGGAGATAATAAGGGAGGGTCTTTTAATGCTGTAGGAGGTACATCTGGTGATAATATTGGTGTTGAGGGTATTGCAACAACAGGAACTGCAGCAAATATTGGTGTAAGAGGTTGGTCTACTTCTGGAACTGGAAATTGGGCTGGCTACTTTGGGGGTGGAGGAGTTGGTTCTGGTAATGTTTATATCCAAGATAGATTAGGTATTAACTCAACAGCGCCAACTGTTCCTTTACATGTCGAAGGGAATACTCAATTAAATGGAGTAACACAAATAGGGGGTACCACAGGATTAGCAGCTACTTTAAAAGTGTTTAGTGGCTTTGGAGCTGCAACCGCTTATTTCTTTGATAGTGGAGGAAACCCTACTTTAACTCTATCATCAGGAGGTGATGTAACTATTGGGCAACAAACACAAGTAGGGAAGTTATTTATCCAAGATAATGATGCTAATACAGCTGGAGCTTCAGGTTCTTTTATTAGTGTTCAAAATTTAGCAAACGCTACAAATACTACCGCAGGTATTAGGTTTAGAACAGGAGGCTCATCTGCTGTTAATGGAGATTTTCATTATAAAGGAGCTATTTTTTTTGAAGATGGCACTGGTGCAAATGGAGAAGGAGATATGATTTTTGCAGTGAACAATGTAGCTAGTAATGCTAATGTTACAACTGCTAATGCTGCTATGACAATTAAAAACACTGGAGATGTTGGAATAGGTACTACTGCGCCTGGAGCAAGACTTCATTTAAATACTGCAACTGCAACTCCTTCTTTTCGAAGTCAGGTGCAAGGAGGTACTAAATTAATGGTTCATGGAGATGGAACAGTAACTGTTAACACACCTACAGATCAAGCTTATGCATTTTATGTAAACGGAACAGCAGCTAAGCCAACAACAAATACATGGACGGTAGCTTCGGATAGAAGATTGAAAAAAGATGTTAAACCCTATGTTGGTGGGTTATCAGATGTATTAAAAATTAACCCTGTATGGTTTACTTATAATGGAAAAGCTGGAATGCCAAATGAGACAGGAGTTGGAATTATTGCTCAAGAGCTTAAAGAAATTGCACCGTATATGGTTTCCGAATGGGATTACAAACCACTAACGAACCCTGAGGACCCTGAATATAAAGGTGATGAATCAGATGCGGGGACATACTTAGGAGTAGATAATGGGGCAATGACTTATATGTTAATTAATGCTATTAAAGAACAACAAAAAATGATTGAAGAGTTGAAGTTGGAAGTAGAAAAGCTAAAGAAGCAATAATTTTGATTAAATCAGTATTAAGATGATGAAACAGATAACGATTATAACATTAGCTTTATTAGTTTGGAGTGGTGCTTTGGCTCAATCACCGGATTTAATAAATTACCAGGCAGTAGCCCGAGATTTATCGGGTAATCCCTTAGTTTCTACAGCGGTAAATATTACATATGATATAAGGCAAAACTCATCAATAGGAACAATAGTTTATAGCGAGACACATAATTTAACTACGAATCAGTTTGGATTATTTACAGCAGAGATAGGAGGGGGCACACCAGTAACAGGAACATTTGCTGGAATAAACTGGAGTACAGGTTTGTACTATTTACAAGTAACAGTAAATGGAGATGTAATGGCAGCAACACAGTTGTTGTCGGTGCCTTATGCTTTACATGCAAATACTGCTACAAGTGGCTCCCCCGGAGCAAATGGACATGCAAATTTAGCAGATTCAGTAGCAGAGCCAGCAGGGGTAAACTGTGCTAATGGAGGTTACTTAATACATATGGGAGCTGATGATAATGACAACAATACATTAGAGCCTTTAGAAAGAGATATCAGTTATTATATCTGTAATGGATTAGATGGATCAGCAAATAATAATGATACATCAGCAACTAATGAGATACAAACATTAAGTATATCAAACGATACAATATTTTTAAGTAATGGAGGATTTGTAAAACTTCCACCTGCATTAGGAGATGATTGGGGAAGTCAGGTGGTTGTATCAAGCGGTTCAAATATATCTGGGGATGGTACAGCGGGGAATCCATTAATGGTAACTGATTCAGTTGATGATGCTGATAATGATCCAAACAATGAAAGAATTACAACGTTTGCTTTAAACTCAACTAATGATAGTTTAATAATTGTTGAGGCTGGAGTTGGCCATGCTTTTCCTTTATCAAATTTAAATGATGGAGATTGGACCAAAGGAACAGGGAATGACATATTTAATAATAGCGATAGTATAGGGATAGGAACTAACAACCCAAAATCTTTATTCCAAATTGGGAGTAATATGCATTTATTTCCTTTTTCCCTCCCAGGGCCTGAAGAATACGCAGTAAATTCTTATAATTCTCATGATGATGGTACAACAATTAGAAATACAACGGGTGGTGTTTCTGGGTTTTCTTTTTTAGGACATAAAAATGGACAACCTAATTATGGAGTTCATTTATTTTCTCCCCAACCTGCAGGTACAGATATGACATTGTTAAATCCGGAATTAAAGATTAATCTTAGCAATAAAGGGTTTGGTGTTTATGTTGATAATCCAGATGCTGGAATTGATGTTGAGCCTTTAGATTCTGCAGGTATAATAATTAGAATGGCAGATAATGGTAGTACGGCAAACTTATTTTTTGAAGATACTCAAAACATGACAGTTGGATTTAAAGCACCCACTGTGTTATCAAATAATTATGGATTAACCTTACCAGTAAATTTACCAACAACTTCAGGGAGTTCTTTGGTTTCTGATTTGGCAGGTAACTTGAGTTGGGAAGCCCCAAAACAATCATTATGGTCTACAACTAATGCAGGGGCAATTCATCCTTCAAATATTATAGATAGTGTAGGAATAGGAACAGTTTCTCCGGCTTCTTTATTTCATGTATATCGAGGAACTGGATTAGGCGGTGGGGCTTATAGTCAGCTTATTGATGCTGTTATAGAGGATAATAATTTTGCTTATTTAGAGTTTAATGGCGGAAGTTATGCTGGGATTACGTTTAATGATGACGCTAATAGTATTCGTGCAGGCTACTTTTTTGATTATACTCGTGATGCTTTAATGTTTAGAACAGGTGGTTTTGATAATAGAATGGTAATTAGTGAAATAGGAAATGTAGGGATAGGAACAGCAGCGCCATTGTCACTATTACATTTGTATGGTGGGACTGGTCTTGGAGGAGGTCCCTATAATCCAATTATTGACGCTGTGATAGAAGATAATGATTATGCTTATTTAGAGTTTAATGGAGGTAATTATGCAGGGATTACGTTTAATGATGATTCAAGTAGCATTAGAGCAGGAGTTATGTATAATTATGCTATCGATGCGTTAATGTTTAGAACAGGTGGCTTTGATAATAGGATGTTAATATCTGAAAGTGGAGATGTAGGAATCGGAACGGCAACACCTGGATATAAATTAGATATTGTAGGGGGTGATGTTCAAGTTGACTTGGGAGCTAAGATAGGGTCAAGGTTAGGTACAACAGGATCTAATGGATATTTTGTGCCCTACGATGCTAATGGAAGAACTTTGATTTGGAATACATTCAATTCTTCTCAAGGTATATTATTTGGAACAAGCAACACAGAACGAATGAGAATTAATAGTATAGGTAATGTAGGAATAGGAACAACAACTCCTTCTGAAAAGTTAGGTGTTGCTGGAGATGTTATCGCTAATAATTATAAATATGCAACTCCAAAAGCACGTTTTTTAACTATTGGCGAGTCCGATTTTAGGATGGCTAGAAGCAGTGCTGGAGATATAGAAAGTTCTTTTGGAACGGGAGGGGTTGGCATTGTAAATGCTACTGGTACAAACACGCTAGTTGCTCCAGTATATTTGCCTCAAGGTGCAGTAGTTAGCAATGTTGAAGTGTATTATGTAGATAATTCTACATCAAATATGACTGTTTTATTTGAAAGGAGAGGATTAACGGGAACTATGTCGGGGATTTCTTCTGCTTCAACTACTAATAATTCAGCTACGGTCCAAAACCTTAATCTTGTTGGAACAACAACAATAGATAATGAAAATAATAGCTATGGCATCCGTGTTTATTCTACAGGATGGCCATCAACCAATGCTTTAACTATGAAAATTTATACCGTAAAAATTCATTATTCGATAATTGAAACTGATTAATTTAGTTGAAACAAAATAGATATGAAAAGAATTAATATTTTATCCTTATTAGTTATGCTTATTTTAAGTAGTATAAGTATAGCACAAACTACTATTTCAAGGCAAGTGATTGGGAGTACTGGGTCTTATTCCGTTGGTGCAACTATGACTTTATCTTCTACTGTGGGTGAACCAGCTGTTCAAACGTTATTCTCTGTAAATAATATTTTAACAGAAGGTTTTCAGCAACCAGAAAGGGATGGAGACTCATCTGTAGTCTATGAAGTTGTTAATGAGTCTTGTCCAGGAGCAAAAAATGGATCTATTTATATAGAGGATGTTTTAGGTTGTCCTGGACCTTATTCTGTTGATATAAGTTTAGTAGGTGATACAGTAAATGTTCTTGGGGCAGATACACTTGGAACGGGAATCTATAATGTTACAATTTATGGAAGTAATAGTTGCCAATATACAATTCAAATATTTGTTGGGTTGGATAGTGATGAAGATTGTACATTGAAATTTTATACAGGGGTAACACCTAATGGAGATGGTAAAAATGATGTTTGGATTATTGAAAACATTGAACAATTTCCAGATAATGAAGTCAGAATATTTAATAGATGGGGAGAACAAGTATGGAAAGGTGAGGGTTACGACAACTCTAAAGTTGTATGGCCTGGTGGTGAAGGAGAATCATTAAATGGGGGTATAGGAGAGGAATATGGAACAGCAACATATTTTTACGTTGCAGATGTTAGTGGTAAAATTTATAAAGGTTGGGTAGAATTAACTCGATAAAGAAATAAAGAAAAGATGAAGAAGATACTAGTTATATTAACGATTCTTATTACTACACAAGGGTTTGCTCAGCAAGATCCGCAGTATAGTTTGTATATGTTTAACCCTCTAGGGGTTAATCCTGGGTATGCAGGAAGTAGAGAGGTTTTAAGTGCAGTGCTAGTTCACCGTAGTCAATGGGTTGGATTAAAAGGTGCTCCAGAAACACAAGTTTTGGCTTTGAATACACCTTTAAAAAATAAAAATATGGGTGTTGGTTTACAAATTGTAAATGATAAAATAGGCCCTAGAACTACTCAACACCTATCTGCATCATATGCATATCGTTTAAAACTAGGTAGAGGTAAATTAGCATTTGGATTAAGGGCAGGCATGATTAACTATAATTATGACTGGAATAAAATCGAATATAAAGATGAAGAAGATGCTATTCCTACAACTGCTCCTGAAAGCTTTATGAAACCTAATTTTGATTTTGGAATTTATTATAATACCAAAACCTTTTATATGGGTGTTGCTATAGATCATCTAAACCGAGCTGAATATAATTTATTATCTCCTTCGGATACTGTTTCTTCTGTAGCTAAGCAAAGCGCAAACTTTACAGGAACTATAGGCAAAGCTTTTATATTAAATGATAACCTTGTATTAAAAACATCAATGTTAATGAGAGCGGCAAATGCTTCAGGTAATATCGACCTTAATGGAAGCATTTTAATTAAAAATAAAGTATTATTTGGGTTAACTTTGAGGTCTTCTCAAGCATTTGTTTTAATGACTGAGTTTAACATTACTAAGAATTTACGTTTAGGAGCGGGGTATGATTTTGATGGGACTGAAGTTGCAAAAACTACCTCAGGGTCTTTTGAGATCTTTTTGGGTTATGATGTAGGAATATTTAAATCAAAAGTGGTATCTCCAAGATATTTTTAATAAGGAATGGTGAAAAGTACAATTATAAAAATAGGCGTTTTTCTTACAATATATGTGGCTTGTATAGGGGTGTCATTTGCTCAATTAAATAAAGCCAACAAATATTTTGAACAAGAAAATTATAGTGATGCGATAGTTTATTACCAAAAGGTTTTAAAGAAAAATAGTGATGATAAAGTGGCTAACCAAAATATTGCATATGCTTATCGCAAGTTAAAAGATTATCAAAATGCAGAAATTTATTTTGCTAAAGCTATAGAATTAAATCCAACAGAAAGCTCAAATTTTTTATACTATGGGCAGACATTAAAAAATAATAACAAGGTTAATGAGGCAAAAACTCAATTTGAAAAATTTGTAGAAAAAAACCCAAATAGCTTTATTGGTAAACTGATGATTCAATCTTGCGGAGACATTTCAGAGTGGGAGTCAGAAGAAAAAGAGTTTGAAGTAGAGATAGTTCAAAACATCAATTCTAAAAATTCTGATTTTTGTCCTTTAGTTTATAAAAATGGGTTAGTGTTTGTTTCAGAAAGAGGGCTAGATTTGGTTAATGAAAATAATAGTTCATTTTCTAACAAACCTTATTTATCAATTTTTTATGCTGAAGAGAGTAAAGAATATGAAAAAGCAAAAAGATTTTCAGCTCAATTAAATAGCTCTTACCATGATGGGCCAATATCTATTTCTGGGGATAAAATTTATTTCACAAGAGTAAATAAAAAAGAGTTAGGTAAAAGTTATGTAAATCGACTTAAGATTTATTCAGCAACTTTAGATGGTAAAAAATGGAAGGATATAACCCCATTTGAGCATAATAATAATGATTACTCTGTCGCACACCCATGGATTTCAGAAGATGGTTCTAAATTGTTTTTTGCATCTGATATGTCTGGGGGTCTTGGCGGGATGGATATTTATGTGTGTTATAAAAAAGGAGAGTCATGGGGTAAGCCTCAAAATTTAGGGGCAAAAGTTAACACCCCAGAAAATGAAGTTTTTCCATACTATAGAAAGGGATTGTTGTACTTTTCTTCTGATGGTCATTCAGGTTATGGAGGTTTAGATGTATTCTCTACTAATGAAGAAGGTAATTGGCAAGAGATTATTAACCTTAAGTCTCCACTAAATTCATCAAAAGATGATTTTGGAATTTTTTATAAGGATGATGAGACAGGTTATTTTTCTTCAGACAGAGAAGGTGGTGTAGGGAGTGATGATATTTATAGTTTTAAGTGGCACAGTTTAAAACCAAAAACAGAAATTTCAGGTTTGTTGGAATATGAAAAACTAGGTGTAGCTGGGGCTAATATTAACTTACTTGATGAGGAGGATAATATTATTAGAACAGTTACTACAGATGAATTTGGAAAATTTAAGTTTGACAAATTAGATCTTGATGAAAATTATTTATTAGCAATAGATTCTGAAGATAATAGTTTCCTTGATAAAGTAAAACTATTTTTCACAAATTCTAAGGGTCAAAAAGTTGTCAAAGCCAATAAAGTTTCAAAGGGTAAATTTAAGTTTCAAGCACTACCATATGCATATTATGATGAACTTGAACTCTTAGTAGAAGAAGATGAAAGTTTATTTACAATTAGCGTTTTTGGACAGGTATATGAAAAATTACCAGGAGATTACTCAGGAGGTATGGAGGTTTGGGTTGTAGATGACGAAGGTAATATAATAGGAAAATCTAAAGCAGATAAAGATGGGAAATTTAGGTTTGATAAATTATCTCCAGATGAAGAGTATTTGTTTATGCTTTCTGAAGATGATGAAAACTTAAATGTTATTATTATTGATGAAAATGGGAATGTACTAGAATCTACTAAACGATTAATGGATGCTAAATATAGGTATGTCAGGTTGGATTCTGATGAGAATGTGATTACATTAATTAACGAAGTAGATGAAGTAATTAAAATTGCTGAAAACGAAAACTTTGTTATTTCTAAAATTTTATATGAATACCGTTCTGCAGATATTAGTGAGGCAGCAGCAAAAGAATTAGATAAACTTGTGCTGATCTTAAAAAAGAATAAAGATGTAGGAGTTGAATTGAGTTCTCATACCGATTCTAAAGGAACAGATTCTTATAATTTAGAGTTGTCACAAAAAAGAGCAAACAATGCAGCTGAATATATGAAATCTAAAGGGATAGAAGAAAATAGAGTGATAGGGAAGGGTTATGGAGAAACTCAACCAGTAGCCCCTAACGAATTACCAAGTGGGAAAGACAATCCTGAAGGTAGAGCAAAAAACAGAAGGACTGAGTTTAAGGTAATAAAGTTAAAGTAGAATAGTGAAGAAGATTTTTCTTGTAGGGTTATTAGCATTATGTTCATTGGTGACTTTTGCTCAGCAAAGTAATATTAAGTTTAGACACTTAACTATTAAAGACGGGCTTTCACAAAGTGATGTTAGTTCTATTTTGCAAGATGATAAAGGGCTAATGTGGTTTGGAACCCAAGATGGACTTAATGTCTATAATGGCTTTAATTTCAATGTGTTTTCTCACGATTTATCAGATTCTAATTCAATTTCAAATAATTTCATAAGAGCTGTTCTTCAAGATAGTAGTGGACTGATATGGGTCGCTACAGAAAGTGGATTAAATGTTTTTGATAGGGGTTCTTATGCTTTTAAAACGGTTTTTAGAACCCAAGAAAAGCACAATACTTGGGCATTAACTGAAACAAAAAAATACATTTGGGCAGGAACAGAAAAGTCTTTAATAAAAATTGAAAAGCACACTCTAAAAGCAAGTAACGTTAGCTTAAACCTTAGTACTCTAACTCAAAAACTAAAAGTTAGAAAATTAACTTATTTAGAAAAAACCCGAGATATCTTTATTGCAACAGAGGGGAATGGATTAATAAAATATAATATTGATTTAAAAGAATCTGAGCTATTTTATCAAGATAATAGTTTACTGAAAAGTGATGTGGTTTGGGATGTTTTGGTTGATACCGAATCTAAAATATGGATAGCCACAAATCAAGGAATTAATTTTTATGATTTAAAATCTAAACGATTAAAGTCTGATACTAAACTGGATAAAATCATTGGGAACAAACTTGTTAAATGTTTATATGAAGACAAGTCTGGAATTCTTTGGTTAGGAACAGAAACCAATGGATTATACAAGTATGCTTCATATAATAATGTTGATCATTATGTATACAATGCCAATGTGTCTACAAGTTTAAGTAGTAATAAAGTAAATACTATTTATGAAGATAACTCTGGTATTATTTGGGTAGGAACTCAATCTGGAGTAGATAAATTTGATAAACAAAAACAATTTTTTAAACATTATCAATATTGGCCAAACAAATTAAACTCCATTAATAGTAATATGGTTTGGTCTATCTTTCAAAATAATGGAGATTTCCCTTCATTATGGGTAGGTACAGATAAAGGAATTAACATTTTTGATAAAAGTACTGGAGAAGTAAGTCACATCACTCCAACCTTTAAAAGTTCAGACTCTAAAAATACTGGAGTATATTCCTTTTGTAAGGATTATTCAGGAAAAATAATAGCAGGTACAGATGGTGGTGCCTTTGAGGTAATTAACAATAGATTAGTTCCAGTAGGAGGTGTTTTTAATGAGAAAAACACTTATAGAACCTACACTATTTTTGAAGATAATCAAAAGCGATTGTGGTTAGGAACAAAAGAAGGTTTGGTTGTAATTAGTAAAAACAGAAAAGAGTTTAAACACATTCTTAGTAGCGATTCTGCAGGGGCTTTATCTAGCGATGTTGTTAGAGCTATCAGTCAAACAAAATCTGGAACGATATGGGTTGGTACTGATGGAGGTGGTTTGTGTAAAGTAGTTGAAGGAGTAAATGGAGACATTAAATTTAAAGTCTATACTCGAGATATTGATAACCCTAACACTTTATCAAATAATACAGTATTAAGTATACATGAAGATAAAAATGGAAAATTGTGGATAGGTACATTTGGTGGCGGATTAAATGTTTTTAACCCTAAAACAGAGAAATTTTTTGCATATACTGAGAAGGATGGATTATCTAATAATGTTATTTATGGTGTTGCAGAAGATAAAAAAGGCAACTTATGGATGAGCACAAACAAAGGAATTTCTCAATATTTTATAAAGCGAAATAAATTTAGAATTTTTGAAGAAAGTGACGGTTTACAAAGTAATGAATTTAATACAGGGGCTTATTTTCAAAGTTCAACAGGGGCTCTATTTTTTGGTGGAATAAATGGATTTAATGCTTTTTACCCTGAAGATATTCATATCAACAAATCAAAGCCAAAACCAATAATTACCAATTTTTACTTATTTAATAAGCCTGTTAAAATTGGAGAAAAAGAAATATTAAAGAAACATATATCTGAGCTTGATGAAATAGTTTTAAAACATCGTCAAAATGTTATTTCTTTTGAGTTTGCTTCTTTACATTATTCTTACCCACTTAAAAATTTACATAAATATAAGCTTGAAAACTTTAATGAAGAATGGGTTGAAATTGGGAATAGTAGAAGAGCAAATTACACCAATTTAGATCCTGGCGAGTATGTTTTTAAAGTAATGGTAGCTAACAGTGATGGTATTTGGAGTGATGAGGTAGCAAAAGTTAGGGTAATTGTTGAGCCTCCTTTTTGGAGAACTTGGTGGTTTATTTCAATTGTTTATATTTTACTTCCTTTATTATTAGTTTACGTATTTGTTCGTTATAGAATTAATCAAGTTAAACGACAAAAAATGTTACTAGAGCTTCAGGTGAGAGAGCGTACACAAGAAGTAACTAGGCAAAAAGAGTTGTTAGAGAAGGAGAAAGAAAAAACTGAAAAATTACTCTTAAATGTATTGCCTGCTGAAACAGCAGAAGAACTTAAATCTAAAGGAAAAGCAACAGCAAGGAGTTATCGGATGACCTCAATAATGTTTACTGATTTTAAAAGCTTTACTCAGATTGCAGAAGTAACCAAACCACAAGAATTGGTTGCTGAATTAGATGGTTACTTTGTAAACTTTGATGAAATTATTGAGAAGTATGATGTAGAAAAAATTAAGACCATAGGAGATGCTTACATGTGTG
>JARGOE010000015.1:0-15002 GCA_029210015.1 Vicingaceae bacterium | reverse complement strand
ATTGAGAAGTATGATGTAGAAAAAATTAAGACCATAGGAGATGCTTACATGTGTGCAGGAGGTATTCCTATTAGAAATAAAAGTAATCCTATAGATACTGTTTTAGCAGGGTTAGAGATTCAGCGTTTTATGAAAACGTATAATAAGATTAAAACTAAAAATGGAGAATCTGCTTGGGGGTTAAGAGTAGGCATACATACAGGTAACGTGGTAGCAGGAGTTGTTGGGATAAAACGTTTTGCTTATGATATTTGGGGGGATAGTGTTAATGTAGCTAGTAGAATTGAAGCTGCTAGTGCAGTAGGGAAAGTAAATGTTTCAGGAGCTACTTACGAATTAATTAAAGAGTTTTTTACTTGTGAGTATAGGGGTAAGATTAAGGCAAAAAATAAAGGGAATATTGATATGTACTTTGTACATACGATAAAACCAGAGTTATCAATTGATGGGAAAGGAATTGAACCTAATGAACTATTTCAAAAATATGTTGATTTACATATTTATAGTGGGATTAATTATCGAAAGGCAGAAAAGTATATCGTAAAACGATTAAAGAAAGAGTTGCCAGACAACTTACATTACCATGATTTAAGACATACAACTGATGTTTGTGCTGCAGTAGAACGTTTGGCATTAATGGAGGGAATTGAAGGTGACGATATTTTCTTATTAAAAACAGCTGCACTTTATCATGATGCAGGTTTTGTTCATCAATATGCTAATAATGAAGATTTAGGAGCTGAATTGGCTAGAGAGGTATTACCACGTTTTGGATATACTGAAGACCAGTTAGATACTATTTGTAAATTAATACAAGCTACCAAAGTACCACAAAAACCAAATAACCATTTAGAGCAAATTATTTGCGATGCAGATTTAGATTATTTAGGAGGGGATGAATTTCACTTTATTGCAGATAAGCTAAAGCGAGAATTAATGGAGCGTGATATGGTGCAAACTGATAAGCAGTGGGATGAGTTACAAATAAAGTTTTTACAAGCACATACCTACTTTACTAAGACAGCGATTAGATTGAGGCAGGCGAATAAAATGGACCGAGTACAAGAAATTAAAGATAGACTTAAGGGTTATAAGTAATAAAAAAGCCGAAAGAAGATTAATCTTTCGGCTTTATGATTTTATATGAAAGGTTGGTTAAAAAGTCCAGTTTCCTTTATCTAATTCAGCTAAACAAGCAGTTAGCAAGTCAATACTTCCTCTAATATCTTCCTTGTCAGCCATTTCTATTGATTGATGTATGTGCCTTGTAGGAATAGATATTGCACCTGCAATTGCACCTCCAGGGTTCATGCGCTGAATTCCTGCAGTATCTGTACCGCCAGCTGTTAAAATTTCTTTTTGTGTTTTAATACTGTTTCTATCAGCAACTTCTTCCATGTATTTAACCATACGGTAATCACAAATAGTAGAGCTATCCATAATTTTAATGGCTGTTCCCTCTCCTAACTTTGTAATCATTTCTTCTGGCTTAGCACCTGGCACATCAAAAGCAATGGTTGTATCTAATCCAAAACCGTAGTCTGGTTTAATTTCTAAAGCAGCAACATTTGCTCCTCTAATACCCACTTCTTCTTGTACGGTAAACACACCATAAATATCGAAAGGAACTTCTTTATCTTTTAATTCTCTTAAGCTTTCAATTAAAATAAAAACAGCTAATCTGTTGTCTAATGATTTACAGTTTACACAAGTTCCCATTTCAATTAATCCTCTTTCACGAGTAATTGGGTTACCAATACTTACTATTTTTTCTACCTCTTCCTTTTTCATTCCTAAATCAATAAAAAAGTCAGTAGTTTTTAATGATTTCCCTCTTTCTTCAGGTGTCATAACGTGTATTGGTTTAGAACCCATTACACCAATTACATCTTCAGTTCCATGTATAATAACTCTTTGTGCAGTTAATGTTTTTGGATCAAAACCACCTAAAGTATGGAATCTAACAAATCCATTATCATCAATATGAGTAACAATAAAGCCAATCTCATCCATGTGAGCACCAACCATAACTCTTTTATCGTTCTTACCTTTTTTAATAGCATAAACATTACCCATATTATCAATGGTAATATTATCAACTAAAGGTGTTACTTCTCTTAATACTACTTCTCTAATTCTTTGCTCATGTCCTGGTGCTCCAGCAACTTCAGCAATCTCTCGTAATAAATCTACATTAATTGGCATTGGTCTTATGTTTTAATTATTCTATATAACTTAATTTCATCATGTTTGATTGGCCTTTTTCAGCAATAGGCATACTTGCTATGTTTATTATCAAGTCATCTTTTGCTAGAAAGCCATCTTTTTTAAGCCTGTATTTAATATCTGCAATAGTATCATCAGTACTAACAAATTTGTCGTAATGAAACACTTTAACGCCCCAAACCAGACTTAACATGTTAATAATAGCCTTGTTACCAGTAAATACAAAAATACCAGCTTCAGGCCTAAAACTAGCTATCTTAAAAGCTGTATAACCAGAAAAAGTCATAGTTACAATTCCTTTAGCATTAACTCTATCTGCTAACCTACAAGAGTTATAGCAAACACTATCAGTAATAAAACGTTCAAGGTTATCTTCTTCGGGGGGGTATTCATAATGATAAAGAGATTCATCAGTCTCTACATCATTAATAATACTAGCCATAGCTTCAATCACTTTTTCAGGAAACTCACCTACAGAAGTTTCCCCACTAAGCATTACTGCATCAGCACCATCTAAAACGGCATTTGCTACATCATTAACTTCCGCACGAGTTGGTGTAATGTTAGTTATCATACTCTCCATCATTTGAGTAGCAATAATAACAGGTTTGGCGGCCCTCATACTCTTTTTTACTATAGATTTTTGTATTAAAGGGACTTCATGAAAAGGAATCTCAACACCTAAATCACCTCTAGCAACCATAATAGCATCCGTAGCTTCAATTATTGCATCAATATTATTTAATGCTTCTGGTTTTTCAATTTTAGCAATAACTTTTGCAGTACTATTTGCTTTTGCAATGTGTTCTTTTAATTCAATGATGTCATCAGGATTTCTTACAAAAGATAGGCCAATCCAGGCAATATCCATTGACAAGGCAAACTTTAAATCAATTAAATCTTTTTCAGTTAAGCAGGGTAAAGAAATTTTAGTGTTAGGTAAATTAACTCCTTTGTTCGAAGATAAAATACCTCCATGTTTAACAGTAGCAACAACCTCATCTTTTTGATTCGTGCTTTTTATTTCAAGCATTAACTTACCATCATCAAGAAGTATGTTTTCTCCTGGCGCAACATCATTAGGAAAGCTTTGGTAACTGATATATATCTTTTCTTTAGTGCCAATACATTCAGTATTAGTAAACGTTATTTCATCACCGTAGTTTAATTCAATTCCATTATTCTCTATTTTGCCAACTCTTATTTTTGGACCTTGTAAATCAGCTAAAATGGCCGTAAACTTTCCTGTTTCTTGGTTTACTTCTCTAATGTTGTTAATCACTTCTCTGTGATCATCATGAGATCCATGAGAAAAGTTTATACGACAAACATTAACACCTTTATTGATAATGCTTTTAAGCATTTCTTTTGAGGCGGTGGCAGGACCAATTGTGGCAACAATTTTGGTTTTTCTATAATTCATTAAAACAATAAGTTTTGTTTGGATTTAAGTTTATTCGGATCGATATTAAACGATGTTAAAACTACTGATATCGCATTGATTTTACAAATAAAGTCGTCAGTTAAACTATCGCTAATATTCCCTTTTGATATTAAAAAAAAGTCAACTGATTTCTGCTCAGGGATTAAAAAACCAGAATCACCTCGGTTTGCAATAAAAAAATGTTCTAAAAAGTTATCCTCATCAATAAATTCATAAAACGAAAATGAAGATTTTTCTAATTGATAGTCTTCAGTTCTTTCTAATTCAATATTTAAAGTTTTGTTTAATTCCCAACATAAACGATAATCTTTTGAGTGACAACTAATTCCAATTAGTGTAAAATTATACTCTTCAATTACATCTAAAACAAATTTTGACATTTAACAAAGATAAAAAGAAGGAGAAGATATTAATATTTTTTTATCGTTAAATAAATGCATAATAGAGATTAACAAATGTGTGAAGTTATACCGATAGTAAAATGTTAAATTTATGCTAAAAATTAATAGTATCTTAGCCTAATGAAAAAATATATTTCACTTGTATTTTTGATTATTGGAGGTTATAATTTGGTTTTAGCTCAATGTCCTGCTACAATTCAAATTAATCGGACCCCAGAAGATCCTGTCTGTAAAAACACTCCAGTTACTTATACAATTTCTCCAAGTGCAGGAGGCATTACAAATTATATTTGGGTTGTAAATGGAGATACTGTTTCTAATCTACCTAGTATAACAACGAGTATTAATTTTGCTCATGTTGAAATTTATGCAGTATCAGACACATGTAATTTAGATACGATGTATGCTGATGATAATATTGATAATGTTATTTTATCTGCAGAATATAATGTGATTATTGAGGAGTGTAATCAAACTGTGGCTGACGTTGAGATACTTAGTATTTCTGGAGGGAAAGAGCCTTATAGTTATAATTTATATACCGGAGCTGGTGGTTTGGGTCAGCAAACAATTTATATCGATGTTCCAGTATCTTCTTATCCGTTAGTGATTGAAGATGATAATGGCTGTATAGATACTGTATGGGTTGATATGGCTGCGTTAGAATGTCCTCCACCACTGCCAACGCAAGTTATCACTCCTAATGGAGATGGTTATAATGATATGTGGAGAATTCAATTTATTGAACTATATCCTAACAATGAAGTATTCATTTATGACAGATGGGGTCAACGAGTTTATCATAAAAAGGAATATACAAATGCTGAAGGTTGGGAAGCAAAATATATTGGTAGCGATATGCCAGTTTCAACTTACTACTATATTCTAAAAATCAAATACGAAAAGAAGGACGAGGAAGTTTTTAACGGGCCAATTTCTGTGTTTAGGTAGAATGAGAAAGTTAGTTGTAATATTATTTTTGATAACTGTTATCCAAACTTTCGGACAGCAATCTGCTCAATACTCGCAGTATACGTTTAATAATTTTGGTTATAATCCGGCATTTGCTGGTACAGCTAAATGTTTAGATTTTAGACTAGGAACAAGAATTCAATGGTTAGGATTTGAAGGTGCTCCTCGGTCTACTTTTGTGAGTGGACATACACGAATAGCAAAAAAGCATTACCGAGGTAAAGGATTTCATGCTTTGGGTGGATATATTGAGCAAGATGATGTTCATTTAACTACGAGGACAGCATTAAAAATAGGTTATGCATACCATACAAAACTATCCTCTAAATATACTATGGGGTTAGGTGTTTTTGCTGGAATACAACAATACTCTACAGACGATGTATTTGGAGGGGAGGTTAATCCAGACCCTGTTTTAGCAAGTGCTGCTGGTTCTGTTATTAGATACCCTGATATTATGCCAGGAGTTTTGTTGTACAGTAAAAATTTATATTGGAGTTTTTCTATTAACCAACTGTATTTTAAAAATATCAATTTAGGACAAGAGCAAAAACAAGTTAATCAATATTATTTTGGAGCAGGGCATCGATCCGTTTTAGGTCATTGGACTGTTTTCAAATCCTTTTTATTAAAGCAAAATGTTATGGGACCACCTGCACTAGATTTAAACCTTGCTTGGGTTTATTATGAAGCATTAACTTTTGGTTTAGGTTACAGAGTTGGAGAATCGGCTATAGCACAATTAAAAGTTAAACTTGGTAAAATATCAATAGGGTATGCATTTGACTTTCCTTTAAATAAGATTTATGGTAACTATGGTCATGAAATTATGATAAGCTTTAACGCTTGTAAAGGTGGTGGCATAGGTGATGGTGCTGGAGGAAAATCATTTGATTGTCCAGCATACAATTAAGAGTGGTTTAGGCTAGCCAAAATATCATTGCAACCATAACTTATTAATTTCTCACCCTTAACCAATGCCGGAATTACCATCAATTTGAAAGGTAATTGGTATTGTTCAGTATCAATATTTACGGTTGACACGTTAAGGTTATTCTCTTTAAGTTTTAATAAAGTGTGATTACAACTATCGCAACCATCACTAATAAACAATCGATATTTACTGAGAGGATTCATTAACTTAAACTATTAATATCTCTAATTAAAAACTGATTTCTCTCTAAATGAATTTGATTTTGTTCCTTCAATTCGTTTAAAACAGTAGTTACTGTTTGACGAGAAGTAGCAGTTAAATTGGCAATATCTGCATGAGTTAGGTTGTGTTTTACCAATAACTCCTTACCTATAGGCTTTCCTTTTTCTTTACCTAAATCTATAATAAAATCAACAATTCTGCTTCTAGCATCTTTAAAAACTAAGGACTCTAGTCTACGTTCAATTTTTTGCAATCTAAAACCAATTAGCTTAGTGATTTTTAGGCCTATTAACGGGTTTTTTTCTATCATAGATTCCATTTCCTCTAGGCTTAAAGAGCAAACAGTTATTTTATTATCCAATGCAATAGCAAAATCATTACGTTTTTCTTCTCCAGCTAAACTAAGCTCACCAAAAACTTCTCCTGGGGTTAATATTGCCTTGATAATTTCTTTACCAGAATCAGAATAGGAACCAATTTTAACTCTTCCCCCTTTTAAAAAATAAATTGACGAAGAAGGGTCTTCTGGGAAATAGATATATTCATTCTTTTTTAAATAATCATGCTTCACTTTAGTTGACATTGTTATTTTTTCTAAAGCAGAAAGTGTTTTAAAAAGGTTAAAATTTTCTAAATGCCAAAGTTTAGTTTCGGTTGCCATAAGTTTAATTGTTTACCATTAAAGATAAATATTAGATGCAAATTAACGACCCTTTTGTATTATTAATTGTCAATCAAATGACGTAGTTGATATTTATAAGAGTTAAAAGGTAAACTCTTCAAGTGTTTAAAAGACTAACTTTGTTTAATTAAAAGTATATAGAAAACCCATAATCAACTTGAGAACATTTATCATTATCGGGAGTTTGTTTTTACTCGTATTAAACACATGTGATGCTCAAGAATGGAAAAATTTAAGATCATATCAAAAAGAAACAGGGGGCCAATCTTTAAAAGATGGCTGTTGGCTAAAAAAAGATAGGACTAAGCAAAGTGCGAATTGGATTGAAGCCAACCAATACAATTTGCAACTGGAGAAAGGTTTTGATAAATACAAAAGCATTACTCAAATACGAGATTTTTATTTTTGGTTTGATAGTGAGCGAGTAAAACAAGGTCATGAAATAAAATGGATTGGGATTGCAGCAATAGCTGCGAATCAGCTTAGCAAAATTGACGTTGGTATTATTCGTTTTTTATTAGTTAGAAACCAGGAGATTGTGAAGTTTGCAAATGAAGGCTCAAAAGAAGTGCTACAATTTGCATTTCCTCTTTTAAAAGAAATATATTTTTCAAACGAAATAATAAAAGGAGCTGATGCTAAAAATTGGGGAGCCCTTTATGGTAAAAAAGAACAATGTGAAATTCTTCAACCAATATACGATGAGTTATCTCCGAAAGCACTAAAAAAGTTAGAACGAATGGCAAAAGGGAAGGGGATGTTTTGCTTTGGAGTACCAAAACAATTAAAATACAAAGGAAAAATTGAAGATTGTCAATCTAGATATGAACATGGCTTAAATAAATTGATACCCTATTATTTGTCTCATCAATAATTCAAATTAGCACTTATCCATTTTTCAGCTTCATCAAAAGTTAAATTACTAGCATCAGCATAAACTTGTACTTGATCTTTTTCAATTTTACCTACTCCAAAATACTTAGCTTCTTCGTTGCCAAAATACATCCCACTAACAGAAGCGGTGGGGTACATAGCTAAACTTTCAGTTAAGCTAACTCCTGTAATTTTGTTAGCGTTTAAAATTTTAAACAACTCTGTTTTTAAGGTATGGTTCGGACAAGCTGGATAACCTGGTGCAGGGCGTATGCCCTTATAATTTTCTTTAATTAACTCTTCGTTAGGCAAATTTTCGTTGACAGCATAACCCCAATATTCTTTACGTACTTTTTCGTGCATCAATTCTGCAAAAGCTTCGGCTAATCTATCAGCTAAAGCTTTAATCATAATAGAGTTATAGTCATCATGATCAGCTTCAAAACGTGCAATATGTTCTTCAATTCCGTGTCCTGTTGTTACTACAAAACCACCAATGTAATCTGTTTTTTCAGTTTCTTTTGGTGCTATAAAATCTGCTAAGCTAATATTTACTGCAGCTGTCGCTTTTTTACTTTGTTGCCTTAACTGGTGTAATTGAGTAATCTTATTTCCATTTTCATAAACTTCAATGGTATCATCATTAACTGTATTGGCTTCCCAAATCCCAATTACTGCTTTGGCTGTTAGCCAGTTTTCAGCAATAATTTTATTAAGCATTTTTTGAGCATCGTTAAATACTTTGGTGGCTTCAATGCCAACTAACTCATCGGTTAAAATATTCGGGTATTTACCAGCTAACTCCCAAGTTCTAAAAAATGGAGTCCAATCAATGTAAGTTGCAATTTCTTCTAAACTATAATTCTCAAATTTTTTGGTGCCTAATAATTGTGGTTTAGTAATCTTACTTTTTCCCCAATCAATTTGATATTTATTAGCTCTAGCTTCTTCTAGCGAAAGCATTTCTTTACGAACTTGCTTGTTGTTGTAATGGGTTCTTACTGTATCATATTCGGTTTTTAGTGCTTTAACATATTCTGTTTTTTTATCACTTAATAAACTATCTGCAACAGTCACCGAACGAGAAGCATCCAAAACATAAACTGCTTGTCCTTTTTTGTAATGTTCTTCAATTTTTACGGCAGTATGAACTTTAGAAGTTGTAGCTCCACCAATCAATAACGGAATAGAAAAATTTTCTCTTTCCATTTCTTTGGCAACGTTGACCATTTCATCTAACGAAGGAGTAATTAAACCAGAAAGCCCAATCAAGTCAACATTTTCTTCTTTGGCTACTCTTAAAATTTCCTCACAAGGAACCATTACCCCCAAATCAATTACTTCGTAATTGTTACATCCTAAAACAACTCCAACTATGTTTTTACCGATATCGTGCACATCTCCTTTTACAGTAGCTAATAATACTTTTCCATTATTGCTCCCTTTTTCTTTGGTTGCTTCGATGTAGGGCAATAAATGTGCAACAGCTTTTTTCATTACCCTTGCCGATTTCACTACTTGTGGCAAAAACATTTTACCTGAACCAAACAAATCTCCAACTACACCCATTCCATTCATTAAGTATTCTTCAATCACTTGTAATGGCCTGTTAACTATTAATCGAGCTTCCTCTGCATCTTTTTCAATAAAATCAGCATTTCCTTTTACCAACCCATGGGTAATTCTTTCTTGCAAAGAGCCTTTACGCCATTCTAAATCTAGCTTTTGCTCTTTAACTGTTCCTTTTACATTGTCAGCATAATCTAACAAACGTTCAGTTGCATCATCAGTTCTGTCCAATAAAACATCTTCAACTTTATCCAATAATTCTTTAGGAATATCACTGTAAACCTCTAGCATTTCTGGGTTTACAATTCCCATATCCATTCCTTCTTTAATGGCGTGATATAAAAATGCAGAGTGCATTGCTTCACGAACAGTATTGTTTCCTCTAAAAGAAAAAGATGCATTACTAACCCCTCCACTTACATGTGCTCCAGGTAAATTTTCTCTAATCCAACGTGTTGCTAAAAAGAAATCTAAGGCATTTCTTCTGTGCTCTTCCATGCCTGTTGCTACAGGAAATATATTAGGATCAAAAATGATATCTTGGGGTGGGAAGCCAACTTTATCAACTAATACTCTATATGATTTTTCACAAATTTCTATTCTTCTTTCGTAAGTGTCAGCTTGTCCTTTTTCATCAAAAGCCATAACAATAACAGCTGCTCCATACCTTAAAATGGTTTTAGCTTGCTCAACAAATTGCGTCTCTCCTTCTTTTAAACTGATGGAATTAACCACACATTTACCTTGTGCATTTTTTAACCCAGCTTTAATAATTTCCCATTTACTAGAATCTATCATTATGGGCACTCGACAAATATCTGGTTCTGCTGCAACCAACTTTAAAAAGTTAATCATGGCTTCTTTTCCATCTATCAAGCCATCATCCATATTTATATCGATGATTTGTGCCCCCCCTTCTACTTGTTGACGAGCAATACTCAATGCCTCTTCAAATTGTTTTTCGTTAATTAAACGTAAAAACTTTTTAGAACCAGCAACATTAGTACGC
The DNA here is from genome assembly GCA_029210015.1 of Vicingaceae bacterium. Lineage (GTDB taxonomy): Bacteria > Bacteroidota > Bacteroidia > Flavobacteriales_E > Vicingaceae. Next base: position 4,670 of record JARGOE010000015.1, on the reverse strand, counting down.
TCCCCAATATTGATAAAGTTAAGTTCAGGAGTAACTATTAGCGGTTCTAACCCACTAAGCTTTAAGTAAGGTAAATCTTTCCACTTGTATTCGTAATCTCCTGTATAATCTGGATGTAAACTCATGCTTAATTTTTTGGAGAATAGTTTGAGGCCAAATCGGCAATTGCTTTAATATGTTGTGGAGTTGTTCCGCAACAACCTCCAATAATATTCACTAAGCCCTCATCTAAAAAGGTTTTTATTTGTTCAGCCATAAATTCTGGAGTTTCATCATATGCTCCCATTTCATTTGGTAAACCAGCATTAGGATGAGCACTTACTAAATAAGTTGACTTTTCTCTAATTGTTTTCAGATATGGTCTTAATGCCTCTGCACCTAAAGCGCAATTTAATCCAATACTCAATGGATTTGAATGTTCTACAGAAATTACAAAAGCTTCAGTGTTTTGTCCAGAAAGTGTTCTGCCACTTGCATCAGTTATTGTTCCTGAAATCATAATTGGTAAATCTGTTCCTTTTTCTTGTTGAATTTCATCAATTGCAAACAAGGCTGCTTTTGCATTTAAGGTATCTGTAATTGTTTCTACTAATAATAAATCCGCTCCACCATCAATCAAACCATTTGCTTGTTCTTTAAAAGCATCTACCAATTCATCAAAACTAATGTTTCTAAAACCTGGGTCATTTACATCAGGTGACATAGAAGCTAATTTGGTTGTTGGCCCCATAGAACCCGCAACAAATCTTGGTTTGTTAGGTTCTTTAGCAGTAAACTCCTCAGCTACTTCTTTAGCAATTTTTGCTGATTGATAGTTAATATCATAAACAGCAGAAGCTAATTCGTAATCATCTTGAGCTACCCATGTTCCACCAAAAGAATTGGTTTCAGCGATATCTGCTCCAGCAGCATAATATTCAGCATGAATACTTTTGATTATATCTGGTCTGGTGATAGAAAGTAAATCGTTATTCCCTTTTAATGAACAAGTATGATCTTTAAAACGTTCACCACGAAAATCTTCTTCACTCAGTTGGTGCCTTTGAATCATAGTTCCCATAGCGCCATCTAACACCAAAATTCTTTCTTTTAATATATCTCTAATATTTGCCATAAAACAAAAAACCCTTCTGTTTAAATAAGCAGAAGGGTTATCATATATTTTTCTACTTATCTTTTTCCGACTAAACGGAATAGGATTTAGCACCTGTTTTCCAATTTCGAAATGCGAAACTTATAGTTGGTTGCCAAGGTTTCAAAGGGCCTAGTCCCTCCACCTTTCTTGATAAGTGCCAAAAGGCACTGATTTATTATTTTTAAGAACGAGAATGTAAAGCTATTAACACTTTACATCAATTCCAAACATTATTGTGTATTACATCAAATACTGGATTGATTTTAGAATTTAATTTGGATTTAAAATTCTGCGTTTTTCGGTGTTCTTGGAAAAGGAATTACATCTCTAATGTTTGTCATACCAGTTACAAATAACATTAAACGTTCAAACCCTAAACCAAAACCAGCATGAGGAACGGTTCCAAATTTACGTGTATCTAAATACCACCAAACATGTTCTTCAGGTATATTAAAATCTGCAATTTTTTGTTTTAAAACATCCAATCGCTCCTCTCTTTGAGATCCACCTACAATTTCTCCAATACCTGGAAACAAAATATCCATAGCACTTACAGTTGGGCCAACCTCCATTCCTGGTTTTGGCTCTGGTAATTCATCATCTTGACGCATGTAAAAAGCCTTTATAGTTGCTGGATAGTTGGTTAAGATAACAGGTTTTTTAAATTCTTTCTCTACTAAATATCTTTCGTGTTCAGATTGTAAATCAGCTCCCCAACCTTCAATTTTATATTGAAACTTACCTTTTTTGTTAGGCTTACAGTTTCTTAAAATGTCAATAGCATCTGTATAAGTTAAACGTACAAAATCATTATCAGCTACAAACTTTAACTTCTCAATCAATTCCATTGATTGTTGATCTTGTGGTTTTCCTTTTTCTTCTTCTTTAACTCGGTTACTTAAAAATTCTAAATCATCTTTACAGTTATCTAAAGCATACTGAACACAGTATTGTAACATTTCTTCAGCTAAATCCATGTTATCATGCAAATCCGCAAAAGCAACTTCTGGCTCTATCATCCAAAATTCTGCTAAATGACGTGTAGTGTTTGAATTTTCAGCTCTAAAAGTTGGCCCAAAAGTATAAACCTGACCTAATGCTAAAGCAGCTAATTCAGCTTCAAGCTGTCCAGAAACAGTTAAGTTTGTTTCTTTACCAAAGAAATCTTGTTTTTCATCAATTTTGCCATCTTCTGTTCTTGGAATATTATCTAAATCAAAGTTGGTAACTCTAAACATTTCACCTGCACCTTCAGCATCCGAACCAGTAATTATTGGTGTATGGATGTTGTAAAAGGCTTTATCATTAAAGAATTTATGTACAGCAAAAATCATATTATGACGAATACGAGAAACCGCACTAAACGTGTTTGTTCTAAAACGTAAGTGTGCATTTTCTCTTAAAAACTCTAAGGAGTGCTTCTTAGGTTGTAATGGATATTCATCTGGGTGAGCATCACCAATCACTTCAAATGATTTTACAACGATTTCTATCGATTGCCCTCTACCTTGAGATTCTACTATTTCTCCAACAATAGAGACTGCAGCACCAGTAGTAATTCTTTTTAAATGAGCCTCATCTTCGTTTTCAAAATCAACAACTGCTTGAATATTATTAATGGTTGAACCATCGTTTAAAGCAATAAAGCGATTACTTCTAAAAGTTCTTACCCAACCTTTTACTAATACCTCTTCGCCAATTTTTGCCGAGGCTAACAAGTCACTAATTTTAATTCTTTTCATCTCAATTAATTTTAGGCGAAATTAATGCTCTTTTTTAATAGAATAAAAACTATCCATAAATCATTTTATAATGAAAACAATTTTTATCTTTACCGAAGTGATAATATCTCTGTTTTAAAGATTAAATATTTAACAAATTCGATTAAATTGGTTTTTATTACGATAAAAAACCAAAAAATATTTTGAATATCTTAAATAAGGTTTTAATATTGCAGACTAATAACATGTTTAAAGAACATTGACTTATGAAAAAATTATTTTTCGTCTTATTAATTTCACTTTTCGCCTTGCATGTAAATGCAACCGGAGTTATTGTGTTAGAAGGGCATTACCAAGGTAAAAATTTATACGTTCAAAACCCTTTTGCTGGTAGTGGAGTAGGATTTTGTACTTTCGAAGTAACAATAAATGGAGAAGTAACTACTGATGAGGTTAACTCTAGTGCTTTCGAAATTGATTTTGCAAATTTCCAATTAAAGGTTGGAGATCCAGTTATAGTAAAGATAAAGCATAAAGATGATTGTAAGCCTAAAGTTTTAAATCCTGAAGTTTTAAAACCAAAAAGTACTTTCGAAATTGTTTCAATGAAAATATCTAAAGAAGGAAACTTTGATTGGATAACAAAAAACGAAACAGGAAAGTTAACTTTTATTGTAGAGCAATTTAGATGGAATAAGTGGATTAAAGTAGGTGAGGTTGATGGAAACGGAACTTCTGCTGAAAATACTTATGACTTTAAAATTACTCCTCACTCAGGTGAAAACAAATTTAGAGTGAAGCAAATTGATTATTCTGGTAAACCAAGATATTCTCAAGCATCTAGATATATATCTCCTGTAGGTGAGATTACATTTAGCCCTATTAAAGTAAAAGACATTATTAACTTTACTGGCGAAACTTTATTTGAAGTTTATGATAGTTATGCTAACATCGTGAAAAAAGGATATGGTGGAAATGTAGATGTTACTAACCTTAAAAAAGGTATCTATTACTTAAATTATGATAACAAAACTGAAACTTTTGTAAAGAAGTAATACAGTTAAATATATTTTAATCCCGACTTATTTAGTCGGGATTTTTTTTGCTCCATTATGAATAAAATAGAACATTTAGGTATAGCTGTTAAAAATTTAGTAGAAGCTAATGAAGTGTATTCAAAGCTTTTTAATCAAGAACCTTATAAATTAGAAGTTGTTGAAAGTGAGGGCGTTTCTACTTCTTTTTTTAAAGTTGGAGAGAATAAGATTGAATTATTAGAAGCTACAAACCCTGATAGTGCTATTGCAAAATTTATTGAAAAGAAAGGAGAGGGAATACATCATGTTGCTTTTGATGTAGATGACATTTATGCTGAGATGCATAGGTTAAAAAAGGATGGCTTTATCATTTTAAATGAAGAACCTAAGAAAGGAGCAGATAATAAGTTGGTTTGTTTTGTTCATCCAAAATCTGCAAATGGTGTGTTAATTGAACTTTGCCAAGATATCAAGTAATACTTTTCCTGCTTCTTGAAGGTTTTTACCAAAAGCAATAATTCCTTCATCATGCCCACCCATTACCATTATTTTTTCTTGTTGTATTGATGTTTCTTTGAATAGTCTTAGTATTTCAGAAGCCATTTCAGAAGTGCCATAAGGAACTTCTCTTTTAGACGTAGGTATTTTATCAATTAACACATCCCATAAATGCCTACTGTGAATGTGTATTACAGCCTTAATTGATGAATCTACATCATAGAACGCTGCATGTGTTAAACTCTCAGCAGAAGCTTTTATTTTGCCAATGCAATCCAA
>JARGOE010000014.1:8931-41396 GCA_029210015.1 Vicingaceae bacterium | reverse complement strand
TTTAATCGTTGAACTGAATCAACAAAAAAATCATTGTTAAACTGAGTAAATCCACTAAAAGAAAACCCTAACGCAATTAAAAATAATAGTATTCTTTTTCTCAATTTGATTATTTTAAATCCACATTGTATGAAAAATCTCCAACAATCTGTAAGTCAATTTCATATCCTTCATAAATCTTGATAAATTGAGATTGTGGTTGAGTTGTAAACGCAATAGTAAAAAGCAATTTTTTCGCCATATATAAATTATCTACATCACTAGTATTCAATGGTATTGATAATACAGACTGCTTTTTAGATGTTACGCGTAAATTACCATCTACAGGAGCAGCCAATATCTGATTATCAACGTTAATTGTCTGAATGTAATTATCAAATTCATCATACATTGCTAATTGGATTTTAGCATCAAAAGGGAATCCATTATCTGCATACAGAAAAAGGGTCCCATCAAGTATTCTTCCCGTCTCACTTTCTTCTGGCAAAGAAAATCCTAAGGTATCTTGAAGTGCTAAATTGTTAGAAATTAATGATAGCGGAAATTCAACTTTTATATTAGTTTCAAGAACATGTTTTTTGTAAACAAAATCGTTTCCTCCTGAAATATTTCCTAATGGATTTATGATTAAATCAACATCATAAATTAATTGGTTAGGTATCAACTCTATCAAATTATCTATGTTAGAGTTATTAGTATTTATATCAACATTATAATTGGTGTAATTTACTTCTGGAGTGCTATAAGTTAAAGTACTTCTATTTAAATTTAAAGGAGTTCCTATTACAGAATGAGATAAGCTAGCATTAATATTTGTAGTTGTATTTTGTGTTGTAAATTGATTCAACACCATTTGAGCGTCTACACCAATCCCATTTTTAAATTCAATATCAACATCTACCTCATCTAGATCTAAGCCACCTGAAATTTTCTTTAAAACGTCAATGTCAGATGTGTCTTTGTAACTAAAATTCTGCTGTCCGAAATAACCTCTAACAAAATAGGGAACTATATCTATAAGGTTGTTTTTAAACACAATTTCATCACCAACATTTAATGTGACAGAATTTGATGCATTAGGATCAACAGTTCCAACAGCTCTAGTAACTAAGGTATTAATTTGAGATTTAGAAATACCAGTCAAGTCTAATTCATAACCACTCATATCAATCTTCTTTTTAAATGAAGTTGGATTACCAGGGCTTCCTGCAGGAACTGTTTCTACAAGCCTTAATGTATCTCCATTTTTAATGGCACTTGGTATTACATAAGTTACAATAATATCTTCTTGAATTTCGCTTAAAATTTCTACCTCAATAAAACCTGACTCTATAATTGCAAAATTAAGCCCAACCCCGTTTGTGATAGTTAATGCATATTCTTCTGACTCACTATAAAAAGAACCTCCTGGAGCAACAATAGAAGTTATAGGTACTACATATATATCAGTAATTGTTGTATCGGGTATTTTAAATAATGAATCTACACCAACGTCAAAAATACTCTCTTCATAAACTACCTTTAATGAAGTATCAGGATTTGTTACTAAAACAGAATCGGGTAAAATATCTTCAAGGTTTAATGTTGTTGTAATTAGAGGAGCTAATAAATCAACATCCCAATTAGGGCGTTCAAAATCTTTTCTACAAGAAAAAAGAAGAAAAACTGAAAGAATTAAAATTAGTATTTGCTTAGTATTGAGCATAGCAGGTAAAGATAATCATTTTATAGGGATACTTAATACTGTTTTATAATCGGTTATATTCTTACACCTATTACACAAACATCATCTAACTGTTCTAATTTACCTCTCCAATCTTCAAAATATTTATCTAAAAAATCCTTTTGAGTTTCTACAGAAGAATGAGAGTTCTCAACTAACAACTTTTTAAAGACAGAGTATTTTAGTTTTTTCCCTTTAGGCCCTCCAAATTGATCAGGATACCCATCAGAAAAAACATAAATCATATCGTCTTTTTGTAATTGGTATTCCTTATCAGTAAATGATTCTTCAGACTCATAAGAACCAATAGGTTTTTTATCTCCTTTAATTTCAATTAACACTCTATTTTCTCCGTCTACATCATAATAAGTTAATGAAGAGTCATCTGTTTCGAGAGCAGTTCCTCCTGCAGCTTTTCTAACTATATATACAGGGTTATTAGCTCCAGCAAAATAAAGTTTTAGTGAAGTATAGTTAATCGCACAAAAGGCAACATCCATTCCATCTCTAATTACATTTTCTCCGTCAGAGTGTAAATTAACAGTTGTAAAGACTTCTGTATTTAAAAAATCTAAAGCTTGAGCTGGAGAGTTCACTTCAGATTGTTTTACCGACTGATTAAATAGCTTTAATCCTATAACACTCATGAAAGCTCCAGGCACACCATGCCCTGTGCAATCAGCAGCGCTAAACAACACTAAATTTTCTTTATCTTTTTCGGATTGAACTGTGGTATTTGTTGTAGAAGCCCAATAAAAATCTCCGCTTACGATATCTTTTGGTTTAAAAATAACAAAAGAATTAGGCAGTATCTTTTTCATTACCTCAGTTGGAGGAATTAAGGCATCTTGTATTCTTTTAGCGTAATTTATACTATCTACAATTTCCTTATTTTTTTCTTCCACCTCATGCTTTGATTGTTGCAATGCAAATCGGGATACAATCTCTTTCTTAGTTAAATTGTATCTCATTCTAATTAAAAGAATCGAAAACACAGCTACTGAAGCTACTAACAAACCCCCATTCAGTAATATCTCATCTATCGTTAATGGGCTATTGAAATGCAAAAACACAATGTTTGCTATTAGATTAGCTACAACTATTAAAATCGAAAAATAAACATGATAAAAGACAAACATCCCTGACCCAATAAAAAGTGCCATGTATGCCATTGTGTGCTTCTGTAAATGCTCAGCATCCATTACACTCCACATGTAAGCATTTTGAATAGAAATTAATAACACTGGGATTACACCAACTAACTCAATTGGTATTTTAAGTTTTTTATAGAATAAAACAGTAATTAAACATACTATTGAAACTGATGTCCTAAATGTTAGAAACTCCTCCCAATAATCATATAGATTTAAATAGTCAGTTACAAAAAACAGCATATTAAATACTACCGCCACCCAACATGTGATTACATGATATTTCTTAACCGTTTTTTTTAACTCGGTTTTCCAATTTTGTGTTGTATCTACTATTGCACTCATATATATTTAATCAGTCCCAAGTTACAAAAAAATTATTTACCTCTTGGATGAAACTCTACAATTGCTTGTCGCAAATATTCCCGATCTAAATGTGTGTAAATCTCTGTAGTAGTAATAGATTCGTGCCCCAACATTTCTTGTATAGCTCTTAAATCTGCACCACCTTCTACTAAATGGGTAGCAAAAGAATGCCTAAATGTATGTGGGCTTACTGTTTTTGTTAATTGCGTTTTTTCTGCTAATTGTTTAATAATTGTAAACACCATTACTCTTGTCAACTGGCTTCCTCTTCTGTTTAAAAAAAGTATGTCTTCACTTTCTCTTTTAATATTGTTTTGATGATTTCTTACAAAATTGATATAAGTATTAATGTGTTTTATTGCCACACTACCTATAGGAACAATACGTTCTTTATCCCCTTTACCAACAACTCTTATAAAACCTTCATCCAATAGTAAATTAGAAAGTTGCAAACCAATCAATTCAGAAACCCTTAAGCCACAACTATATAAAGTTTCGAGCATTGCTTTATTCCGCTCCCCTTCTGCTTTACTTAAATCTATTGCATCAATTAATTGATTAATCTCTTCTATACTTAAAACTTCAGGAAGTTTCCTTCCAATTTTAGGTGCTTCCAATAATTCTGTGGGTGTAACGTCTAAAATATCTTCCATTAATAAATACTTATAAAAAGCCTTTAACCCAGAAAGTATTCTTGCTTGGCTCCTTGCATTTAAACCTAATTCACTAATCCATTTTAAAAAATTTTCAACATGTTGTTGCTCTACTTTCTCAGGTTGCAAATTCAAATCTTGCAACTCAAAATATTGCACCAACTTTTCTACATCTCTTATATAGGCCTCTATTGAGTTAATAGAAAGTGATCTTTCTAATTGTAAGTAAGATTTAAAACCTTTTATAGTTGGATTCCAATTCATCATGGTGCCAATAACGGCAATTATTGATTAGTTTATTCAAATAAGTCTAATTACAAATATATATCTTTGCTTTTCAGATTTTTACTATGAAACTATTAATTATTAACGGCCCCAACTTAAATCTTTTAGGTAAAAGAGAAAAAAGTATTTATGGCGAAAGTTCTTTTGAAGATTATTATAATCGTCTGAAAAAAGATTTTCCAAAAATAGATTTTGAGTATTACCAAAGCAATGTTGAAGGAGAACTAATTAATAAACTACATGAAGTTGGTTTTAATTATGATGCGATTATAATGAATGCTGGAGCATATACTCATACTTCTATTGGTATTGCTGATGCTATTGCAGGAATTGAAACTCCAGTTATTGAAGTTCATATTTCTAATGTTTATGCTCGTGAAGAATACAGGCATCAATCATTAATGGCTAAAAACTGTATAGGTGTAATTGCCGGAATGGGTTTAAATTCTTATCAATTAGCTGTTCAACATTTTTTAAGCGTTGAAGATTAATTGAGCATTAGTTCAAATATCTGGAAGCTCTATGTTATTAAAGCATCAAAATGGATGATGCTTTTTATGCCTACAGTAGTTTTATTTTTTCAAGAAAATGGGTTAGAGCTGTTTGACATTATGTTAATCCAAGCAATTTATTCTGTAACCATTGCTTTATTAGAAATTCCATCAGGTTATGCGGCTGATGTTTTTGGAAGAAAAAACTCTATGATAGTGGGAACATTCTTCGGGTTAGCTGGCATTATAATCTATGCTTTTAGTTTTGGCTTTTTTTGCTTTTTACCAGCTGCACTCTGTATGGGTATAGGCCAAAGTTTCGTTTCGGGTTCTGACACTGCCTTAATGTATGATTCATTACTAGAACTTAAGCGCGAAAAAGACTTTATCAAACTAGAAGGAAGAACTATTTCTATGGGGAATTTTGCAGAAGCAGTTGCTTTTGTTATTGGTGGTTTTTTAGCAGAAATTACACTTAGAACCCCTTTTTACTATCAAATAGGAATTGCTGCAATTGGTTTTTTTACTGCTCTTTTATTAATTGAACCTAAAGTTTACAAACTATCTGATGGAAAAAAGAAACCTTGGAAAAATATTAGAAACATTATTCGATTTGCACTTAAGGAAAATAAAACTCTAAGATATTTCATTCTGTACTCCTCAATAATTGGGGCTGCCACCCTAACAATGGCATGGTTTGTTCAGCCCTACTACAAATTACTAGACATAAACGTAATTTACTTTGGAATAATAGGTGCAGTCTTAAATATTGCTGTTGCGATACCATCATTCTATGCTCACATCATTGAAGAAAAAATTAAAACAAGGTACTTGCTAATATTTTTCCTAACCGCATTAAGTATCTGCTACTTTTTAGTTAGTCAGTTTGTTACTCTTTGGAGTTTAGTGCTTTTACTAATTTTTTATATTGTTAGAGGCATAGCAACTCCCGTTTTAAGAGATTATATGAATAGACATACTCCTTCTGAAATGCGTGCTACAATTATGTCTATCAGAAGTTTTATTATAAGAATTGTATTTGCATCTATTTCTCCTTTATTAGGTTATGTTGCAGATGTTTATACTTTACCGCAAGCACTATTATTCTCTGGCATTTTATTCCTTTGCCTAGGTGGAACTACCTTAATATTCTTATTACAAAATAGTAAAAAATCCTATTAACTTCTTGTTGTTAATTCTTTAATAAAATCTTGCTTATACAAACTTAGCAACACCTTATTTTTACAAGAATAAAAAGCAAGGCTTCATGACTAAAAAAATACTTTTAGGTTTATTTATTCTATTAATGGGAGCAGTAAGTTTTATTGCTTACAACTTTTACAAAAATGTTAAAGAACCTGTTAGTCAAACAGCGTTTGAAGCTATCCCATTAAATGCAGCTTTAATAATTAAAGAAAATAACTTTCATGCTCTTTTTGAAAAAATTAATTCTACCAATATTATTTGGGAAGAGCTAACTACTCATACAGCTTCTGCAAAAGATTTAAATAATAAAATGAATTATTTAGACTCTTTGTTGAATGGTCCGTTTAAAACCATTATTAAAAACAAAGAAGTGTTAGGTTCATTGCATTTATCTGGTGCGAATAATTATGACTTTATTTTTTATCTATCAATACCATCTGTTGAAACAGATGAGATAATTCAAAAAATTAAAAATGTAACAAAAACTAATCCTAATAAAAGGGATTATGATGGTGTAGCTATTAATACTTTTCCTTATTTAGAGAATGAAAAAATTGCATTAACACACTATAAAAACACTTTAGCATTTAGTTTTAGTACCGTTTTAATTGAAGATGTAATTCGTCAATTAAAAAATGAAACCAACTTATTATCCGATAGCACTTTTGCGCAAGTTATCAGAACTTCAGGACAATCATCTGATGGAAATTTATTTGTAAACAACCAATACTTCTCAAAAATCATTAACCAATACCTTAACAAATCTAGTAAAGCCTATTTTAAAAATTATGAAAATTACGCTACTTGGACTGAATTAGATATTACCATAAAACCAAATTCTTTAGCACTAAACGGTTTTAGTTTTGCTAATGATAAAAACATAGTAACCCTACTTAAAAACCAGAAACCACAAGATATTGACATGCTTGAAATTTTACCTTACAATACAGCATTTTTATATCATTATGGGGTAAGCAATTCTGAACTTTTTTTTGACAATAGAATGTCTTTACTGAAGGGAGAAAATCAATTTTTTAATTTTCAAAAATACTTGGATGAGCAAACAAGTGATTTTGGAATAGATTTAGAAGTAGAATTATTAAATCATATTTCTTCTGAAATAGCAATGCTTATTACTGAGTCTCAAACTGAAGATTTTAGTAATAACAAATATGTTATTCTTAAAATTAAAGATGTCGATGAAGCTAAAGAAAGCCTAAAAGCATTATCTATTAAAACTAATGATGAACCAATAGAACCTATTATTTTTAATGAAAAGTCTATTGCCCAATTAAATTTAAAAAACGTTTTTCAGAATTTATTAGGTAAGCCTTTTCCAAATTTCAGTAATCATTATTATACTTTTATTGATGACTATGTTGTTTTTAGCAACTCTTCCGGTTCACTACAATCATTTATAACAAATGTTACTAATGAAAAAGTCCTAAGTAAAAATGACAACTTTGAATCGTTTAATGAAAATCTTTCATCTAACAGCAATCTATTTATTTACAATAATATTGCACGTTCTGTAAATCTTTACAAGACTATCTGCAAAGAGGATGATATTACTGTTTTTGAAGATCAACTAGAGCTTTTCAGAAAGTTTGAAGCTGTAGCTTACCAAATGAGTACAGAAAAAAACAACTTGTATTATAACAATATGTACCTGAAGTACAACCCCGTTTACAAGCAAGAAACGGCATCTTTATGGGAGTTAGCGTTAGATACCAATGTAAGTAATGAACCTCAAATTGTTACCAATCATAAAACTAGTGGCAAAGAAATTATTGTTCAAGATGATGCTAATAAAATTTATTTAATCAGCAATACAGGAAAAGTAATTTGGAGCAAACAATTGGCAGAAAAAGTAATGAGCAAATTTCAGCAAATAGATGTGTACAAAAACAACAAGTTACAATTACTATTTAATACCAAATCTAAAATCTACTTATTAGACAGAAATGGCAATAATGTAGAAAACTATCCTGTAAAACTAGATGCTGAAGCAACTAATGATGTTACTCCAATAGATTATGATAAAAATAGAAACTATAGAATACTTATTGGATGTAGTAATAACATGGTTTATAATTATGACATAACTGGAAACAAAGTTAAAGGATGGGAATACAGCTCAACTCAAAGCCCTGCTAAAGGGAATATATGGCATTTTGCTATTGGAGGTAAAGATTATGTTGTTATTCCTTTACAAAATGGACAAATAAAAATTGTTGAGCGTGCAGGAAAAGACAGAATAAAGCTAGATAAAATGTTACCAACTGGAAATACTGTTTACCTAAAAGTAGGGTCATCATTAGCAAAATCTTATTTAATATCTGCAGATAGCAATTCTACTATCGTAAAATTATTTTTTAATGATAAAAAAGAAGCTTTAAAAATTGATAACGCTCCAAGCAAAGCAACCTTCAGCTTTTTCGACTTTAATAGCGATAAGGCAAAAGATTACATTCTAAATTCAGCAAACAAATTGTTAGTTGTAGATAACCAGAAAAAAGAACTATTTAAAATGGACTATGAAAACAATATTAGCCAACAACCTATAAGCTTTAAATTATCACAAAACAAAACAGGTTTAGTTATACAAAATCAAATATATTTAATCAATAATGATGGTACACTTGAAGATGGATTTCCATTAGCTGGCTCTACAACATTTCATATTGCAGATATAAATAATGATCAGATAATGAATTTAGTAGTTGCCCATAACAAAATGATTTACACTTATAACTTAAAGTAGATTATACATCTTTAACATTTTAGTTACCAACTATTGCGATAGCAAAATAAATAATCTGTTTTTTTGTTACTTGTTAAGTATGTTTTCCAATCTATCTAAAATATCAATCCTCTTCGCGTTACTTATTTTTGCATCACCCAATTTTGCTCAAATAAAAAAAGAGAATAAACTACTTATTGGGAGATTAGAACTTTCAGAAAAAAATTACAAGAGTGCAATCGAAAAATTTAATGAGGTAATAAAAAATCAAATTAATAATTATGAACCTTATTATTACAGAGGAATTGCAAAACTAGAATTAGGTGACCATATTGGAGCAGAACAAGATTTTACAGAAGCAATAAAATATAATTCAAGACTTGTTGATTTATTTATTATTCGAGCTTCTGTAAGAGATAGGTTGCTAGACCATCGAGGAGCTTTTAGTGATTTTCAAGAAGCTATTAATATAGATTCTACCAATTCGGACATTTACCTCAACCGATCAATTACATACAACTATATTCAAGAATATGAAAATGCAATTGCCGATTGTGAAACGGCATTAAAATATGGAAACAATAAAGAACTGGTTTATATCATTAGAGGCATGTCAAAATTAGGGGCAAAGCAATATCGTGATGCAATAAATGATTTTAATATTATCATTAAAAACAACCCAAGAAGGGCTAACACTTACGTTAGAAAAGCTACTGCATATTATTATTTAGAAAGCTATGACTCTTCTTTAACAAATATCAACCACGCCTTATATTTAGATTCAAAAAATAGTTATGCTTTTTTCCAAAGAGCAATGGTTTATAACAAAACTGACAAAAATGAATTAGCCCTATCTGAACTAAATAATGTAATTGAATTAACACCCAGTTCTACTTCTGCCTATTACAATAGAGCATCAATTTATGCTGAAAATGAAGAATATGAAAAAGCTTTAGAAGATTATAATAAAGTGATTTTATTAAACCCTAAAAACATTCTAGCTTACTACAACCGTGCATTAATATATCAGCAAACTAAAAAGATTAAAGCAGCCATAAATGATGTTGAAAAAGCTATAGGACTGTATCCAGATTTTGTTGATGGGTACAAATTACGTTCAAATTTAAAATACCAAATAGGAGATTATAAAGGTGCTGCTTTAGATCAGCAAACAGCAGAAATAATTAATGAAAGTAAAATTAATATAACTGATAGTTTAAAGCGATACGAAGAAATGAATATTGCAAAAGTTACTTCATTTAGTGGCAACTCTACCAATAAAAATGTAGAAGAGATGAACAACAATGAGATAGCTTTAGTTAAACCGTTCTTCATTAGTCTATTGGCTTCAACTAAACATAAAAGAATAATAGATAGCTGGAACAAAAAGAACCAAGCATTTACTGCTTACTTCTTATTAAATAATAATGATGATGACATATCTAATGAAAGGAAACAAAAAAAATTAGCTGAGCTCAACAGTAAAATTGAGAATGACTTTAGAAATGGTGAACTCTATTTAAAAAGAGCAATTACCAATGCTTCTTTAGACATAAATGATAAGGCTTTACTTGACTTTAACAAATCTTTACACCTAGATGCAGATAATTATATGGCCTATTTTGGCAAAGCAAACATGCTTTACGAAACTATATCCAAGCTAGAAGAAAGCGAAATCTATTCTATTGAGCAAGTAATTAAAGATTATGATAAATGTATTGAGTTAAACCCCCAATTTGCTTACGCTTACTTTAATAGAGCGTATTTAAAGTTTCAAAATAAAAACTACATTGGAGCTATCGATGATTTTAGTGAAGCGATAAATCTGTCACCCACATTTGCTGAGGCTTATTTAAACCGAGCTTTAATCTTATTAATTTTAGAAAACAACGAACAAGCTTGTACTGATTTAAGTAAAGCTGGTGAACTTGGATTAACCCAAGGATATTCCTTGATTAGTAAATATTGTAACAAATAAAAAAGCCCAATAACAATTGTTATTGGACTCTTCATATATTATAAAAGCTTCTGTTATTTAGCAGTTTCAGCTTTTTTCTTTCTAGTAGTTCTTCTTTTTGGTTTTTTCTCTTCTTCTGTTGGCTCTAAATAATTAGGGTCAAAAGCAGAATCAACTAAAATTCTTCCACAGTGCTCACAAACCAATACTTTTTTATGGTTTTTAATATCCATCTGTCTTTGTGGTGGTATTTTATTAAAACATCCTCCACAAGAATCTCTCTGAACAGTTACAACAGCTAAACCATTTCTAGCATTACCTCTAGTTCTGTTATAAGCAGTTAATAATCTATCATCAATAATCTTTGCAGCTTTTTCTGATTTTTTAACCAACTTTTCTTCTTCAGAAGAAGTTTCGGAAGTAATTTCTTCTAATTCTTTTTGTTTGTTAGCTAAATCAACTTTTCTGCCATCTAAATATTCCTTGGCCTCAGCTAATTTTTCGTTTTTAGAAGTTAATAAAAACTCTCCCTCTTTAATTCTTTTTTCAGCTAATTGAATTTCTAAATTTTGAAACTCTATTTCTTTAGTAATAGCATCAAACTCTCTGTTATTTCTAACTTTATTTTGTTGCTCTTCGTATTTCTTAATTAGGTTATTAGCATCAGTGATACCATTCTTTTTGTTAGAAATTTCAGTAGAAAGGTCTTCAATTTCAGAAGTTAATTTATCTAATCTTAAACTTAATCCTTCAACTTCATCTTCTAAATCTTGAACCTCTAAAGGAAGTTCTCCTCTTACAGTACGTATTTTATCAATAGTAGAATCAATAACTTGTAAATCATACAATGCTTTTAACCTGTCTTCTATTGTTGCTTCTTTTTTAGCCATATTAAAGGTAATTTACTGGGTTTGTATTTTCTTTCGATAAACGAATTGCGAAATTAGGAATTTTTTTATTAAGAATTTCATAAATTAACTCCGTTGTGTATTGCTCACTCTCATAATGCCCTAAATCTGCAATTATAATTTTATCTTCTGCATCAAAAAATTGATGGTATTTAAAATCTCCTGTGATAAAAACATCTGCACTATTTTGAATAGCATCGTTTAATAAAAAACTACCCGAACCACCGCATAAAGCTACTTTTTTCACTTTTTTATTCAGCATATTAGTGTGTCTAACACAATCTGTATTTAAATCATTTTTTAATCTCATTAAAAAGTCTTTCTCCTCTTCCTCTTGCTCTAATTCTCCAATAACTCCGCTACCTACTAATTGATGTGAATTTTGTAACTGAACAATATCATAAGCTACTTCTTCATAAGGATGAGCAGCTATCATACTTTTAACCACCTTACCTATTAAATGGTTAGGTACAACTATTTCTATTTTTGTTTCTTTTTCTTGATGAAACTCTCCTGTAGTCCCTAGATGCGGATTTGTTCCTGCCAAACCTTTGTATGTTCCTAATCCTTCAGAATTATAACTACACTCGGCATAATTACCAATATTGCCTGCCCCAGCATTAAACATTGCTTCTCTAATATCATTTGCATTTGCAATAGGACTATAAGTAATTATTTTGCTTAGCAAATTCTTTTTGGGCTGTAAAACTTTACAATTTTTTAAGCCTATTTTTTCAGCCATTTTAAAACTCACTCCATTATTAGCATTATCTAAATTTGTATGTGCAGCATATAAAATGATATTATTTTTAATCGCTTTTATAACAACTTGTTCGATATAGTTTTTGCCATTAAATTTCTTTAATCCACTAAATACAATAGGGTGATGGGCAATAATCATATTACAGTTTAAAGCTATTGCCTCTTCTAAAACAGAGTCGATACAATCTAAAGCAATCAAAACACCTGTAACTTCATCGTTATGATTCCCTACTATTAACCCTGAATTATCATAGCTCTCTTGATATGATAAAGGAGCAAACTCCTCAATAATTTTAGTTATTTCTTTTACTATCATAAAAACAAAAATAAGGATTGTTTATAAAGTTAAAATTATAGAAACTTCAGTTCCTGAAACATTCTTGTTTTCATCGTAAACTTGATAAGGTCCTTTTATTGCACAATCTTTATTAGAAATTTTACTAATTAAGTTTATTCGCCCTTTTGTTAACTCCATTCCTTTAGAATCATGGTATTGATTTTTACCTTCTTTTTGTGCCATACTTACATCAATCCCAATTCCATCATCCAACATTTTAATAATTAACTTATCACCTTCTTTTTTAACATCTACAGTAATGTTCCCCTTTTCTTGAGAAGGAAGTATTCCATGCCAAATAGAATTTTCTATAAATGGTTGCAAAAGCATTGAAGGGATTTTAATTGATTGAGGCTCTATAGCAGGGTCAACATTTACCTTGTAATTAAATTTATCCTGAAAACGCATTTGTTCTAATTTCAAATATAAATTTATACGCTCTATTTCATCATCTAAATAAATTTCAGGTACTAAAGAGCTATCTAGATTTTTACGCACTAATTTTGCAAAACTTGACAAGTATTTGTTAGCTGAAATTTTATCCTGCCTATTAATATAATATTGTATAGAATTTAATGAATTAAAAATAAAATGCCTATTCATACTTGCGTTTAAAGCTTGTTGCTCAAGAGTTAGCATTTTAGTTTTATCTTCTAATAACCTTGTAGCTTGTTTTGCCAATTTTCTTTTTTTCATTCTCAATAAAATTAAAAAACCAATTCCATAAAAAGCGATAATACATAAAGTGAAAAACCACCAGGTTAACCAAAAAGGTGGCTTAACTGTAAATGAAAACTTTACTGGTGGACTCCAGTTGTATAAATCTGTTGTAGATGAAAGCATAAAAGTAAAATCTCCTGAAGGAATATTGGAGTAGGTTACAAAATTAGAAGTAGTTAAAGGCTGCCAATTATCATCAAACCCATCTAACTTAAAACGGTATTTTACTTTATCAGGGTTAGTATGAAAGATACCAACAAAATCGAATGTTAAGTGGTTTTTATTATAAGGGAGAACCAGCTCATTTGGCAGTTTACTGTTTTCAATAAGTCCTTTAGCAAATTTCTTATAATTATATTTCTCAAAAAATAATCTTACTCCTTTTAATTGAACCTTAGGTAAAAAAAATGAAGTGTTAGTCGGTTTTAATTGATGCTTCATTAAACCATAACTTGTACCAAACCATAAATTATTCTCTTTATCAATAAATGATGCATTCTGATTACATTCCAAACTCTTTAAACCATCCAGGTTTGAATATCTAATAAAATCTGTAGGCTTAAAATTTTTCTGTTTTTTAATATTTAATTTATATAATCCAAAATTTGTTCCTATCCACAAGTTTTCATAGCTATCTAATTCTAAAAAATTAATGTTATTAGACGCGTAATTTCCTGGAACAATAACTTTTGAAATTATATTATCATTTAATATTGCCAACCCACTGGAAGTACCCACCCAATATTTTCCATTTTTATCTTTTAGTATATTCATAACACTTGCATCAGGCAAGCCATCTCTCTCTGTAAAAGCCTTGAAATTTTGAGTTTGAACATTATATTTAAACAATCCATCTGATGAACAAAACCAGATATAGTTATCATTCTCGATAAATATGCTTCTAATGTTACGAGCTATACCTAAGTTTTTAATTTGTTCTGTTTTAATATCTAAAACAGACACTCCTTCTTTTGTTCCTATCCAAATATTTCCGTGATTATCTTCTTGTAAGGCATAAACTTTTTTAGCATTCAGTCCATTTTTAGTGTTATAAGTTTTGAATTTATTACCATTAAAAACTGAAATACCGTTTGATGTTCCTACCCAATAACGTTGGTCTTTTGACTCAATGCTACACCAAGCAGTATTATTCCCTAATCCATCATCAGTAGTAAAAGGTACATAGCCATGACTAGTAAATACACCTACTCCATCTCCATAAGTAGCTAACCAAATATTGGTATGATGATCCTGCAAAATGGACATTACTACATTACTGCCTATACCATCTTCTTTTGTATAACTTACAAAATCTTCATTTGTAAACTTAATCAACCCACCTCCATCTGCACCTAAAAACAAATTTCCTTCACTATCTTCAGTAGCACATTTTATGTTATTATCTCTTAAACCATCTTTTGTAGTAAAGTTTTTAAACTGTCCATTCAAATACTTTGAAATACCGTTTTTTGAAACAAACCAATAAGAACCATCTTTACGCTTAGTAAATGCTCTAATATGATCACTTATCAATCCATTTTCAGTTTTTAATTTTACGCATGAATCATTTTCCAATTTTAACATCCCATCTCCAAACGTTGAGCACCAAACAACTTCTCCATCAATTAATATTTGTGTAGCATTAATACTGTCAATTTTACTTTTAATATTAAACTCGGCATCAATAGAGCTAACACCATTCCTTGTAGCTAACCACAACAGTCCGTCATCATCAATAGTTACATGCCTAATATAGTTATTATCAACTCCATTCGGTAAGGTTAAATAGTTTAACTTTTCAGAATTAAAATAAACCATTCCACCACCATCAGTAGCAAACCACATATTTCCAAACCTATCTTTAGTAATTGATAATACAGAATTTTCAGATAACTCATCTTTAAAGAAATAATTTTTAAAAGCATTCCCATCATAAACAGAAAAGCCTCCATTCGTTCCTAACCAAACTTTCCCTTTATCATCTGTATAAATGGCATTAATCTGGTTATCCATTAATCCATCATTAGTAGAAAAACTTTCAAAATTAATCCCATCAAATTTAGATAGACCTCCTAAAGTACCTATCCATAAATAACCTGTGATATCTTGAGAAATTGCTCTAACTTGAGATTGAGCTAAACCCTCTTCAATAGAGTAGTTTACAAAATTATATTGCTGTGAAAAGACATTACTCCATAAGAGTAATACCATAAAAAACCCTATTATTTTTCGCATTAAACTATCTTAGAATGTTTTTATTTTACTGATAAATCCAGAAAGTTTTCTTCTTGCTACAGGTATTGCTTCACCATTATCCATAATGGCAACATTACCCTCATGACGATTAAATTCTTTTAAATGATGGCGTGTGTTAATAATATGAGATTTGTGAACTCTAAAAAATATATCTTCATTTAATACTTTTTCGTACTTAGCAATAGTCATACTACTTGTAGTTTTTTTACCATTAGTTAAAAATATTTTAGTGTAACTCTCATCAGCCTCTAAATGAACAATATCTTCAATTTTTATAATCTCATATCCACTCAATGTTGGCACAGCTATAATATCCGATTTACTATCATTTTTATGCTCGTTTAAAATGTTTCTAATCATATTATAATCTACATTTCCTCCAGCAGCATTATCAACAGAAACCTTGCTTATTGCTGCTTGTAAATCTTCTATATCAATTGGCTTCTCGATATAATCAATTGCTCCAGCTTTCAGTGCTTTTAGTGCAAATTGATTATGTGCCGTAATAAATATAACAGAGAAATTTTTATCTTCTAATGACTCTAGTAACTCAAAGCCATCTTCATTCGGCATATTTATATCTAAAAATAATAAATTAGGTTGATGATGGTTAATCAATGCTCTAGCTTCTTCAGCGGAACCAGCTTCAGCTACAACATTAATAGTAGGGCAAAATTCATCTAAAATTAGTTTAAGATTGCTACGAGCATTCTCTTCATCGTCAATTATAATGGTGTCAATAGTCATGATATACAGTTTTTGTTAGTCTGTTTTAAATTTACGTAAAGTAGAGCGATTGGTTTTATTAAACTACTAAACTGTATCTCTGAGCAATTAAACGGTAGTAACTCGTTATTATAATGATTTAAGAGTACGCACAAAATCGGAAATTCTGGAACGAGCAACGGGCAATTTAACACCATTTTGGAGTTGTGCATAGCTACCATCATCACTAATATAATCTGTTAAACATTCTAAATTAATGATGTGCTTTTTATGGATACGATAAAACTTATTTTCATTTAATATATTATCATAAACCTTTAGCGTTCGTGTATCAAAAAAAGAAGTGCCATCAGTAAAATGGATATTTGTGCAATTACCGTCTCCTTCTAAATAAAGGATAGTATTATCATCAATAATCTTAATCCCTTTACTATGTGCAACAGTAATTTTGGTTGACTCGTTTTGATAGTGTATAGTTTCCGAAAGGTTTTTTAAAGACTCTAAATAAGATTCAAGGTTAGAATTATCTTTTAAAAACAATTCTTTATAATTTAAAAGTTTAACAACAGCCTCTTTTAAATCATCAATATCTATCGGTTTTAAAATGTAATGGATAGAATTTACATTAAAAGCTTTTATAGCATGCTCTTTAAATGCCGTAACAAAGACTATTTGAAAATTTCCAAGCCTAGCATCTTCTAACAACTCTAGCCCTTCTTCACCACTTGGCATTCTGATATCTAAAAATACAGCTTCGGGCTTTCTTTCTATAATTAATTCTCTTGCTTGCTCAACATTTTCTCCTTTACCAATTACTTCTACTTCAGGACAAAACTCTTCTAAAAGCATTTGCAAATTCTCTCTTGCTAGCTCTTCATCATCAACTATTATAGCGGTAATTTTAGCCAATTATCCTTTCCCTCCAAAAATTCGAGCAAAAAATGATTTCTTTTTACCAGCCCGCTGTCTGTTTAATTTTGTAGATTTCTTTTTTTGTTTTTTCATTCGTTTTTTTACCGCCTTAGTTTGAATATTCATGTGGCGTTTCTTCCCCTCATCAATAGATTTTTCTGTTTCTTTCTCTTTATTCTTCTCTTGTTTCTCTAACTGCTTCTTTCGATTTTTTACCATTTTAGTTTCTTGACCAAAAGCTGAAACCGATAACACAATAAACAATATTGAAACTATATACTTTAACCTTCTCATTAACGTTCTTCCTTTTATAAATTCGAATTTACTAATTTTACATCAATGCTAAAAAAATGGTGCCACATATTATTACTGCCTTTAATGCTTTTTTACAATTGCAAAAAGGATGAAAACTCTAACATACCTCTTGTTAATGTTAATTATTACATCCAAACTAATAATCCGGCTTATAATCCTGTTACTGTTCCTGGTGGTTGGATGTATATAAATGGTGGTTCTCGTGGTATTATTTTATACAGAGCAAGTAATGATGAGTTTAAGGCTTATGATCGTCACTGTACTTATGAATCAACTAGTAGTTGTGCTCTAGTTTCTGTAGAGACTAATAATATTACAGCTTTAGACGACTGCTGCGGATCTAAGTTTTTATTAACGGATGGTTCTGTAACCAAAAGCCCAGCAAGTTTACCTCTAAAGCAATATCAAACTAGCTTTGATGGTAGTGTTTTACATATTTATAATTAAAAAAGCCCCAACTATCGTTGGGGCTTTTCAAATTAGAAAAATTAATTTCTAGTATCTGTAGTGATCCACTTTATAAGGACCTTCAATTTTTACATCGATATAATCAGCTTGTTCTTGAGTTAACGTTTCTAACTCAACACCAATTTTAGCTAAGTGTAATCTTGCTACTTTTTCATCTAAATGTTTAGGCAACATGTACACTTCGTTTTTGTAAGCATCTGTGTTATTCCATAACTCTAGTTGAGCTAATGTTTGGTTAGTAAATGAATTACTCATTACAAAAGAAGGATGTCCTGTTGCACAACCTAAGTTTACTAATCTACCTTCTGCTAAAACAAAAATTACTTTACCATTAATGTTATACTGGTCAACTTGTGGTTTAATAGTATCCTTAGTATCACCATATTTACCATTTAACCAAGCCATATCAATTTCATTATCAAAGTGACCAATGTTACAAACAATTGTTTGATCTTTCATAGATTCAAAATGACGTCCTTGAATAATGTTAAAGTTACCAGTAGTTGTAACTATGATGTTACCTTCTTTACAAGCATCATCCATTTTCTTAACCTCAAAACCATCCATAGCTGCTTGTAAAGCACAAATTGGATCAATTTCAGTAACAATTACTCTTGCTCCAGCACCTCTTAAAGAAGCTGCAGAACCTTTACCAACATCACCATACCCAGCAACAACAGCAACTTTTCCAGCCATCATTACATCAGTAGCTCGTCTAATTGCATCTACTAACGATTCTTTACAACCGTATTTATTATCAAATTTAGATTTAGTAACCGAATCATTTACATTAATTGCTGGCATTACTAAAGTTCCATTTTTCATTCTTTCGTATAATCTGTGAACTCCAGTTGTAGTTTCTTCAGATAAACCTTTAATATCTTTACACAACTCAGGGTATTTATCAAACACCATGTTTGTTAAATCTCCACCATCATCTAAAATCATATTTAAAGGCTTCCCATCTTTAAACCCCATTATTGTTTGGTCAATACACCAATCAAATTCTTCATCAGTTAAACCTTTCCAAGCATAAACAGGAACTCCTGTTGCAGCAATTGCAGCTGCAGCCTGATCTTGTGTAGAGAAAATATTACATGAAGACCAAGTAACCTCAGCACCTAAGGCAGTTAGTGTCTCTATTAAAACTGCAGTTTGAATAGTCATATGTAAACAGCCAGCAATTCTAGCTCCTGATAAGGGCTTAGATTCTCCATACTCCTCTCTTAAACTCATTAAACCTGGCATTTCTGCTTCAGCTATTTTTATTTCTTTTCTTCCCCATTCTGCAAGGGATATATCTTTAACTTTGTAAGGTAATCTTTCCACGTCTGTGCTCATTAGTTATTGTTTTTATAATTTTATGGACTACAAAGTTAAGGAATAACCCAATACAATTCAAGTAATGCCTGTATATCGACATAAAAACGTTACAAAAAATATTAAACTAGGCATTTGGTATATTAATGAAACCTCCGAAGAACTGACAAAAATTGCCACAGAAAAGGGAGTTTCCCTTAAAGATTTACCTGAAGTAAAAAACAAAAATAGAATTAACCAGTGGATAGCTACACGTCTATTGCTAAAGCATTTTTTTTTAGACACCTCAATCATTTATGATGAAAAAGGTAAGCCTTCTTTAAACAACGGTTGGAACATTTCAATTTCTCATTCTGGAGATTATGTTGCAATTATTTTAAATAAAAAAAATCATTGTGGAATTGATGTTGAAAAAATTAGCGATAAAGTAGAACGGATTAAACACAAGTTTTTAAACGAAACAGATTTAAAAAGCATTACAACTGAAGAAGGTTTAACCATTTATTGGGGTGCAAAGGAAGCGCTTTATAAATATTATGGAAAAAAAGAAGTGCTGTTTATCGAGAATTTATTTATTGAAGATTTTTCTCCAGCCAAGAATACATTTAAGGGAATAATTGAAATGCCACACATAAAAATTCAACTCAACATGGCTTGGGAGAAAATTGAGGATTACATTTTGGTTTATACAACGAATCCTTATCTTCGCATTAATGCAAAACCCCATTTATAATAATATTATAGCTAACAGCAATTCTAAACAAAAAATGTTTGGAGTTTTAATTGATCCTGACAAACAAAGTGTTGCTGAACTTTTAAAGACAGTTCAATTATGTAATGAACAAGAAGTTGATTTCTTTTTTGTAGGTGGTAGCATTATTACCAAAGGCGATTTTAACCAAACTTGTCGCTTAATTAAAGAGAATACCCAAAAGCCTGTTATTATTTTTCCTGGGAGTCCTGATCAAATTTCAAAGTATGCGGATGCCATTTTGTTTTTATCTTTAATTTCTGGAAGAAACCCAGAGTTACTAATTGGTAGTCATGTAGCTGCCACACCAAAGTTGCAGAAGTTAACTATAGAAATTATTCCAACAGGCTATTTATTAGTTGACTGCGGAACTCAAACTACCGCAATTTACGTTAGTGAAACGAATCCAATACCACACAACAATGATGAAATTGCTTCCACAACAGCTTTAGCTGGTGAATATCTAGGTTTAAAATTAACCTACATTGATGGTGGAAGTGGTGCTAAAAAATGTATCTCTACCAAAATGATACAAAAAACTAAAGAAAATTTAAATGGGCCTTTAATTATAGGTGGCGGTATTAGAACTCCTCAAGCTGCCAAAGAAATATATAATGCAGGCGCTGATATTATTATTGTTGGAAATGCTGCCGAAAAGAACAGAGATTTAATCTCTCAAATAGCTAGCATGAAAAAAACATACAACACTTCCGTTTTATCTAATTCTTAGGCTTGTTAAATTTATTAAAAAAGGATTAAAAGCTGTTAACAAATATCACATTTTGTATGTACTTCTTTTATTATCTTTGCTAACCTTTTAAATATACATAAACTTATAATTATGGTTACTGATAAATTTTCAAGTCGTCATATAGGTCCTAGAGACAAAGACGTAAATAGTATGTTGGCTGATTGCAAAGCTTCTTCAATCAACCAATTAATAGAAGAAACTATTCCTAATAAAATTAGGTTGAGTAAAGATTTGGAATTGACACCTGCTATGACCGAATATGAATACCTTAATCATATTAAAGATTTAGCTAAAAAGA
The DNA here is from genome assembly GCA_029210015.1 of Vicingaceae bacterium. GTDB lineage: Bacteria > Bacteroidota > Bacteroidia > Flavobacteriales_E > Vicingaceae. Next base: position 20,297 of record JARGOE010000014.1, on the reverse strand, counting down.
ACAAAGTATTTAAATCATACATTGGTTTAGGCTACAACAATACAATTACCCCATCTGTAATCAAAAGAAATATTCTAGAAAACCCAGGATGGTATACAGCATACACCCCCTATCAGGCTGAAATTTCTCAAGGAAGATTAGAAGCATTGTTAAATTATCAAACAATGGTTTTGGATTTAACAGGAATGGAGTTAGCTAATTCTTCTTTATTAGATGAAGGTACTTCAGCAGCAGAAGCAATGATTTTAGCTTTTAACAACAGAAGCAGAGATGCAAAAAAAGCTGGAGCAAATCAATTTTTGGTTTCAGACAAGTGCTTTCCTCAAACCATTGATGTTTTAAAAACACGTGCAAACCCTTTAGGAATTGAATTAGTTATTGGAGACTATGATGCGTTTGAATTTAACGAAATGGTTTTTGGAGCTATTCTTCAGTATCCTGATGTAACAGGACAAATAAATAACTATAAAGCTTTTACCGACAAAGCCCATGCAAATGGAAGTTTAGTTGTTATAGCTGCTGATTTATTAAGTTTATCATTATTAACTCCTCCAGGAGAATGGGGAGCAGATGTTGTTGTAGGATCAACGCAACGTTTTGGAGTACCACTAGGATATGGAGGCCCCCATGCAGCTTATTTTGCTACTAAAGAAGAATACAAAAGATCTGTACCAGGTAGAATTATTGGAGTTACAGTTGATGCTCAAGGAAATAGAGCCTTAAGAATGGCTTTGCAAACCCGTGAGCAACACATTAAAAGAGATAGAGCAACTTCTAATATTTGTACAGCACAAGTACTATTAGCTGTTATGGCAGGAATGTATGCTGCTTACCATGGACCTCAAGGAATAAAAAATATTGCTTCAAATGCAAATGAATTAACGGGAATACTAGCTGGAAAACTAGATGCCCTTGGTTTTGAAAGGGTTAATACATCTTTCTTTGATACTATAACATACAATATAGAATCTGGCCTTATAGTAAAAATTAAGGAATTAGCATTATCTCATAACATTAATTTCTACTATACAGACTCAACAATATCTATTAGTTTGGGGGAAACTGAAAATGAAGAATCCGTTAACCAGATTGCTTCTATTTTTTCTCATGCAACTGATAATGCTGAAGTACATAGCTCTGCAATAATTGGTATTCCTGCTGATTTAAACAGAACTAGTTCCTATTTAACTCACGAATCATTTAATAAGTACCATTCAGAATCTGATATGATGCGATATATTAAGAGATTAGAAAATAAAGATTTATCTCTTACACATTCTATGATTTCACTTGGTTCTTGCACCATGAAATTAAATGCTGCATCCGAGTTAATTCCTTTAGGTTGGGAAGAATGGTCAAACATCCACCCTTTTGCCCCTATTAATCAAGCTGAAGGATACCAAGAGATGTTAACCACTTTAGAGAACGATTTGTCTGAGATTACAGGATTTGATGCAGTATCATTACAGCCGAATTCTGGTGCTCAAGGAGAATATGCTGGCTTATTAGTAATTAAAGCATATCACGAAAGTAGAGGCGATCACCACAGAAACATTGCTTTAATCCCTGCTTCTGCTCACGGAACAAACCCTGCTAGTGCAGTTATGGCTGGAATGAAAGTAGTAGTTACAAAATGTGATGAAAACGGCAATATTGATGTTGAAGATTTAAAGGCTAAAGCAGTATTACATAAAGATAACCTTTCATGTACAATGATTACATATCCATCAACACATGGTGTTTTTGAAGAAAGTATCATGGAATTAACGCAAGTTATACATGATAATGGTGGTCAAGTTTATATGGATGGTGCAAATATGAATGCTCAGGTAGGGTTAACAAACCCTGCAAATATTGGCGCAGATGTTTGTCACTTAAACTTACATAAAACTTTTGCTATTCCTCACGGAGGTGGTGGCCCTGGTGTTGGACCTATTGGAGTTGCGAAACAACTAACACCTTTTTTACCAAGTAACCCTTTAATTAAAACTGGCGGAGAACATGCAATAACAGCTGTTTCTTCTGCACCTTGGGGTAGTGCTTATGTTTGTCTAATCTCATATGCTTACATTAAAATGTTAGGAACAGATGGATTGAGAAAATCTACAGAAACTGCAATTTTAAATGCTAATTATATTAAAGCTAAATTAGAAAACGACTACAAGATCTTGTATACCAATGATAAAAATAGAGTAGCTCACGAAATGATTTTAGAGTGTAGAGACTTCAAACAAGCTTCAGGTATTGAAGTGGCTGATATTGCAAAACGATTGATGGATTATGGTTATCATGCTCCTACTGTTTCTTTCCCAGTTGCTGGAACACTAATGATAGAACCAACAGAAAGTGAAAGCAAAGAGGAGTTAGATCGTTTTATTGAAGTTATGATTGCTATTAAAAATGAAATTAATGCTATTATTACTGGTGATATGGATAAAGAAAATAATCCTTTAAAAAATGCTCCACATACTTCTAAAGTTGTAATCTCTGATAAATGGGACTATCCATACTCCAGAGAAAGAGCAGCTTTTCCACTAAAATGGATTCAGAACTCAAAATATTGGCCAACTGTTGGAAGAGCTGATGATGCATATGGTGATAGAAACTTAATTTGTAGCTGTGCTCCAATTGAAGAATTTATGGAGGAGGCTTAAAATTTCTTAATGTAACATAAACAATAATGTAAAATAGGCCTAAGAAATTAGGCCTATTTTTATTACTAATATAACTCAAATACACAAATTGACTAAAAATTTAACCGTTAACTAAATTTAGCACTCAAAAGTTACCTTTAGGTTATTATTCAATTATTATTTTTTGTATTTTTGCATAAACTAATTAAAATTTATAACTATGAAGAAAATTTACATTTTAGCTGCTGCTGCTTTATTTTCAACAGCTGCGATTGCACAGGTTTCTGAAACAGGAAAAGCATATGCTAAAGAAAGCAAAGCTATTTCTGTGAAACACAACAACAACAAAGTTGCTAATGATACTCTTGGATGGGTACCTAACACAAACTGGTTACCGTCAGAATTTGCTGTTGGTGCTCAAGTTTGGAACTTTGGTTACACTGGTGGTGGTTACGTCTACGGAACTAACATCAGTACAAATGAAATTAACCATGTTGCTCAAGGTTACCAAAACTTACTTGGTGCAAACATTGGTGTTGAAGGTTTAATTACTTGGTTTGTTGGTAAAGATGGTGCTGGTGGAGGAAACTCTACTATAACATTTAACCTTATGACTATGGCTGCTAACTCTGCAAACGAAGGAACTTCTCCTAACTTTACAATGACAGCTTTAGGACCAAATGGTACTGCTTTAAGTTCAGCTACTTTAGGTTTTGCTGCTGCTGATACAGTTTGGCCAAATGTAGTATACGTTCCTTTCCCATCAGTTACTGGAATTAATAGTGATTTCGCTGTTACTATGGATGCAACTGCTGTTAAAGCTGCTAACGATACTATCGGTTTAGTTTGTGATGCTGACGGTGAAGGATTCAGATTAGCTTATCACCAATCAGCTAACAATAGCGAATGGTATGTAACTAACGATTTATTCGGTGGTGCTTTAAACAATAACATTGCTTTATTCCCAGTTATCGATGATACTTTTGTTGGTATTGATGACAAAGATTTCTATAACGGAATGCAATTAAGTGCTTTCCCTAACCCAGTTGTTGATCAAACTACGATTTCTTACAACTTAAGTGAAAACATGAATGAAGTTAAGTTAATCGTTTATGACATGACTGGCAAGAAAGTTCATGACGTAAACTACGGAAGTCAAGCAAAAGGTTCTTACAATGTAGTAATAGATGCTTCTGATTTTTCTTCAGGAAACTATTTCTATTCTTTATTAGCTAATGGTCAAAGATTAACTAAAAGAATGATTGTAACTAAATAATATTAGTTATACTTTGAAAATAAAAAAGCCCGCTCAATGAGAGCGGGCTTTTTCTTTTATACAAATTATTGTTATTGATTATTATTAATTAAAACTTAGATTAAAGTCCTTTAAACTTCTGCATAATTTTAGAAGAATAAACAAACTCATTTAGCTCCTTATTATCAGTTTTAAGAATATCTTCTTTATTCCCTGTCCACCATATATTTCCTTGATGGATAAAAGATATATTCTCACCTGTTTCCATAACTGAATTCATATCGTGAGTAATTACAATTGTAGTCATATCATACTCATGTGTTATCTCTTGTATTAAATTATCAATAACAATTCCCGTTTGAGGATCTAACCCAGAGTTAGGCTCATCACAAAACAAATACTTAGGATTAAGAGCAATAGCCCTAGCTAGTGCAGCTCTTTTTTGCATTCCTCCACTTAATTCAGCAGGATAAAGATGATTTGCATTTTCTAGCTGCACGCGTTTTAAACAAAAGTTAACTCGCTCTAAAATTTCTTCTTCACTTTGTTTGGTATACATTTCCATAGGAAACTTAACATTTTCTTCAACGGTTAAAGAGTCAAAAAGGGCAGACCCTTGAAACAACATGCCAATTTCTTTTCTAACCGCTTTACGTTGCTTAAAATTCATAATAGAAAAATTCCTTCCATCATACTCAACAGAACCAGAATCAATTTCATGCAAACCAACAATACATTTAGTTAAAACAGATTTACCAGAACCACTCGCTCCAATAATCAAGTTTATTTTACCTCTCAAAAATGAAATAGAAACGTCATGAAGAATTTGCTTTTTACCAAATGACTTATTTATATTTTTTACCTCTATCATATTAATAATAATTGTGTTAAAATATAATTAATCACCAGAATAGAGATACTACTATAAACAACAGATTTAGTACTAGATTTTCCTATTTCTAAAGCACCTCCTCTAGTGTAATATCCATGATATGAGGGAATACTCGTAATGATAAATGCAAAAAACAATGTTTTAATAAGCGCATAAATCACATCAAAAGTTTTAAAATCCCACCTTATCCCATACAAATAATCTTCTACTGTTAACATTCCCGAATACAATCCAACAACCCAACCTCCAACTAAACCTAAAAACATACTATAAACAACTATCATTGGAATAGTGAACAAAGCTGCTACTATTTTGGGAAATATTAAATATGAGGCTGAATTAACTCCCATTATTTCTAAAGCATCTATTTGTTCTGTAATTCGCATAGTACCTATTTCAGACGAAATATTAGAACCTATTTTACCAGCCAATATTAAACACATAATGGTAGGAGCTAACTCTAAAATGAATGACTGCCTAGTAGCATAACCAACAGTATACAGAGGAATTAAAGGACTATCTATAGCTGCAACAGTTTGCAATGTTACAACAGCTCCCATAAATAATGAAATAATTGAAATTAAACCTAAAGAACCTAACCCTAGGCTAACCATTTCATTAATAGTTTGTCGCCCATATAATTTATAATTATCTGGCTTCTTAAACACTCTTGCTAATAACAAAAAGTATTTACCTATATGATGAAATGCTTTTAACATATATGTTAATAAAATATAAAAGTAAATATTTCTTACCGAACTTCTAAAGTATAAGTCATCAGCATTTTTTATATTTACATAATGAAAAACCAATTAAAGATTATTATAACTCTTATTAGTGTTTCTTTAATTCTTTCATCTTGTTTTTTGAGAAAGAAAAATAGATGTAATACTTGTCCTAAATGGAGCAAGACTAACATCGAAACTCCAAAAAAACCTGTTTAATCAAAAGCTTTTATTTCTGACTATAATCATTGCTTTAACGTAAAATTAATTTTACTTTTGAACTTCTATTTAGATTAATTCTAAATAACTAAGTATGACATTAGACACCCTAAAGGAAAACGAAAAAGGTATAATTGAAAGCATTTCAGATGAAAGTTTAGCTATTCAATTATTAGCTATGGGATTTATTTTAGGTGAAGAGGTTAAAGTTGAGCGTATAGCTCCACTTAACGATCCAATGATAATTACTTCTGGCGATAACTATATCAGTATCAGAAAAAAAGATGCCAAACAAATTAAAATCAACAAAACATAACCTTTGTCAGATATTTCAGATACAAATATTGTTTTAGTTGGTAATCCAAACACTGGAAAAAGCACACTTTTCAACTTACTAACTGGTTTAAATCAAAAAGTTGGAAATTTTCCAGGAGTTACTGTAGATAAAAAAACAGGTTATTTTAAAATTAATGATACGAAATATAATGTTATTGATTTACCTGGGGCATATAGCTTAAACCCTAACTCTGAAGATGAAAAAATAACTCGCAATTATATTTCAGATACAACAAATAATGACTTAATTGTATTTGTTGCTGATGTTACTAATCTTAAAAGAAACTTACTGCTTTGTTCTCAAATTATTGATGAAGGTAAGCAAGTAATTTTAGGATTAAACATGATGGATCTCTTGTATAAAAACAAGCAAGAAATCAACTTAGAAAAATTAGCTGCATCACTTGGATGCCCTGTTATTCCAATTAATGCTCGATTAGGTAAGGGAATTAACAAGTTAAAAGAGAGTATAACAAACTATCAAGTAAATCCTACTCCTTTCTTAACTGAAAGCAATAACAACACTATTGACGACACAATGCTTCGATTTAAAAAAATCGATACTATTTTAAATGATTGTGTGACTAACAAGGGAGAAAATAAATCATATCTCCTAACCAAGAAAATTGACAATATATTAACTCATAAAATTTATGGTTATTTAATCTTTTTGATTTTACTTTTTATCATTTTTCAAGCAATCTTTTCCTGGTCATCTTACCCAATGGACTTAATTGAGAGTGGATTTATATGGTTAAGTGATTTTGTAGCTACCAACTTACCCGAAGGAGTTTTAAATGACTTATTGGTTAATGGAGTTATTGCAGGATTAGGCGGAATAGTCATATTTGTCCCACAAATAGCCATACTTTTTGCCTTTATCACTATTCTAGAAGACACTGGTTATATGGCTCGAGTAAGTTTTTTAATGGATAGAATATTACGCATATTTGGATTAAACGGAAAATCAATTATCCCCTTATTAAGTAGTACTGCCTGTGCTGTGCCTGCAATTATGAGCGCAAGAACTATCGGAAACCCTAAAGAAAGACTAATAACTATAATGGTAGCTCCTTTAATGAGCTGCTCGGCACGAATTCCCGTATATACGATATTAATCGCACTAATTGTTTCTGAAGATAGTACTATTAGTATTTTTAACCTTCAAGGACTATTAGTGCTAAGTCTCTATCTTTTAGGTTTTGTAACAGCGTTACTTTCTGCCCTATTAATGAAATGGCTGATTAAAGCTAAACAACAAAGTGCTTTCACTCTAGAAATGCCTATTTATCGAGCACCAAGATGGAAAAATGTTGGGATAGAAATCGTAAGTAAAGTAAAAATATTTTTATTTGATGCTGGAAAAATCATCATTGCCATATCAATTCTGTTGTGGGTCTTATCTTCTTATGGCCCAGGAGATACATTTGAAGAAATTGATAAAAAGTATGTTCAAAACGAACAACAATTAGATAAAGATGAACTATCCTCAAAAATTGCTTCAGAAAAACTAGAGGCCTCTTATGCAGGAATTATTGGAAAGACTATTGAGCCTACAATAAAACCACTAGGATACGATTGGAAAATTGGTATTTCGTTAGTTACTTCTTTTGCTGCACGAGAAGTTTTTGTTGGAACGATGGCAACACTGTATAGTGTTGGAGATGAAGACAACACAAAATCTATTCGACAAAAAATGATGGAAGCTAAAAATGCTGATGGAGGAAAACTTTACACTACAGCTACTACATTATCATTACTAATATTTTATGTTTTTGCCATGCAATGTATGGCAACATTAGCCATTGTGTATCGTGAAACAAAGTCTATAAAATGGCCTATTATCCAAATTATTTATATGGGGGCTTTAGCATATATTGGTAGCTTTGTGATTTACACTATATTTTCGTGATAACCCACAACTTCAACATACTAAAAGAATACGTTCCCGAAAATAGTTTGTCAGTACTTCATAAATGGTTTGATCAACGACCATTCGAACTAAAAATCACAAAAAAAAGAGCAACAAAGTTTGGTGATTTTAGAGCATCTTTAAAAGGTGGATCTCCTAAGATTAGTGTTAACTCAAATCTCAATCAATATGCTTTTTTAATTACTCTTACACATGAATTTGCCCACCTTTTAGTTTGGCATAACCACAAACATAAAGCTAAAGCTCATGGTATAGAATGGAAAACAGAGTTTAGCAAATTGATGCAAATATTATTGCAAAAAGGTATTTTCCCAGAACCATTAAAATCAGTGTTAGAACAACATATGAAAAATCCAGCTGCTTCTTCAGCCAGAGATGCTAAACTAATATCTGAATTAAAAAAATATGATGCACCTTCTGATTTAATCATGCTTTCTTATTTGCCTGAAGGAACCAAATTCACATTAAACGGCAAAAGAATTTTTATCAAAGGTAAAAAACGAAGAACCCGATATTTTTGCAAAGAAATCAACACAAAAAAACAATACTTGATTAATGGTGTTGCTGATGTTTTGATTGTTGATTAGTAGCTTATTAACTAATTCAACGCCTTGTTAATAACTAATCTCAGCGATTATTCCAAGTGGCAAATGTGTTTTAATTACCTTCGCAATAACTAAAAATTGTAGTAAAATGAACGAATCATTATTGGATCCCATTGTAAATCAACGTGTATCAGAAATGGCCGAAAACTTAGTAGGTTCTGAAATAATTAAATTAGCTGGAGAGGTTAAAGAAAAAATTAAAAATGGAGAAAAAATCTACAATCTTACTATTGGTGATTTTAATCCTAATATTTTTCCTATTCCATCTGAATTGAAAGAGGAAATTATAAAGGCTTACCAAAATGATGAAACTAATTACCCTGCTGCAAACGGAATTCAAGAACTAAGAGAATCAGTTTCACATTTTCTACATGTGAATGGTGGATTAGAATATAGTGCTGATCAAATTTTGATTTCTGGTGGTGCAAGACCATTAATTTATGCAACTTACCAAACCATTTTAGATCCGGGAGATACCGTAGTATTTCCTGTTCCATCATGGAACAATAATCATTACAGTCATTTATCTCACTGTAAACAAAAGTTTATTGAAGCTACAGCTGAAAACAACTTTATGCCATCAGCTGCAGATATTAAACCATACATTTCTGAGGCAAACTTGATTGCAGTTTGCTCTCCATTAAATCCTACAGGAACTGTTTTTACTGAAAACGGTTTAGCCGAAATTTGCGACTTAATCTTAGAAGAAAATAAAAAACGTGGTGACAGTAGAAAGCCTGTTTACTTAATGTTTGACCAAATTTATTGGACCCTAACTCATGGAGAAACTAGACATTACGATCCCGTTTCAATTAATTCTGATATGAAACGATACACGATTTATATTGATGGAATGTCTAAAGCATTTGCTGCTACAGGAGTTAGAGTTGGTTGGGCTTTTGGTCCACAAAAAATAATGAATAAAATGAAAGCTATTTTAAGTCATGTAGGTGCTTGGGCACCTAAAGCAGAACAAGTAGCTTCAGCTAATTACTTAGACAATAACGAACAAATTGAAGATTACCTTTTCAAATTTAAAAATAATATCAGTAAAAGATTAACTTCATTTTACAAAGGCATGATTGACTTGAAAGGGAAAGGATTTCAAGTAGATGCTATTCCCCCACAAGCGGCTATATATTTAACTGTTAAGTTTGATTTAACAAAGCACCAAACTGAAGATGGAACTGTTTTAAATACAACTGAAGAAGTAACTCAATATTTGTTAGATGAAGCAGGTTTAGCTATTGTTCCTTTTTACGCTTTTGGTGCTTCTCGTAAATCCCCCTGGTACAGACTTTCAGTAGGAACTTCAGCTTTTGAAGAAATTGATGAGCTTTTTGCTAATTTAGAAACAGCATTGAGCAAGTTAAAACAAGTATAAAATGAATCAAAATAATTATTGCGTAATAATGGCTGGTGGTATAGGAAGTAGGTTTTGGCCTATGAGCAGAACCCAGCACCCTAAACAATTTTTAGATATTTTAGGAACTGGCGAAACATTAATACAACAAACATACAACCGCTTAAAACGCATCTGTCCAGAAGAAAACATTTACATTGTTACCAATGATATTTACCGAGAATTAACTTTTGAGCAACTACCAAATTTAAATGATGAGCAAGTGGTGTGTGAGCCTAGCAGAAGAAACACTGCGCCTTGTATTGCTTATGCTAATTTTAAAATAGCAGCTAAAAACCCTAATGCCAATATTGTTGTTGCACCTGCAGATCATCTTATTTTAAAAGAAGATGAGTTTGTTAGAGTAATCAATATGGCTTTAGATTACACTGCAAAAAATGATGCTTTATTTACTTTAGGAATTACGCCTACAAGACCAGATACTGGTTACGGTTATATTCAATTTGATGATACTGAGGAAGACATTAAAAAAGTAAAAACCTTTACAGAAAAACCCAACTTAGAGTTGGCTAAACAATTTATTGACAGCGGAGATTTTTGTTGGAATTCTGGAATGTTTGTTTGGAGTTTAAAAAGTATCAACATAGCATTTGAAACACTATTACCTACGATGCATCAAATTTTTAGTGCTGGTGAAGGAAAATACAACACTTCTGAAGAAGAGGCTTTTATTAAAGAAGCTTACTCTACTTGCAAGAATATTTCTATTGATTACGGCATTATGGAAAAATCCAAAAATGTACATGTAATTAGTGCTGATATTGGTTGGAGCGATTTAGGAACTTGGGGTTCTATTTACACTCACCTACCACTTGATGAAAACAAAAATGCAGTAGTTGGCAAAAATGTAATGCTATATGAGTCTAAAGGAAACATTGTTAATGTTCCTAAAAATAAGTTGGTAGTATTACAAGGTTTAAAAGATTATATCGTTGTTGAATCAGACAATATTTTATTGGTTTGTAAAAAACAAGACGAGCAAGAAATTAAACAATTTGTAAGCGATATTAAACTAACCAAAGACAAGCGTTTTTATTAGACTTTTCGATAAATCGGAATCAAAACTATTTAACTAAATTTGTCTCTTAATGAGCAAAGAAGAAAAAAGTAAAGGAGACATGTCTTTTCTTGAACACCTAGAGGTGTTAAGATGGCATTTAGTGCGTTCTGCTGCAGTTATTTTAGTTTTTACTGTTGTTGCTTTTATTTTCAAAGGGTTTATTTTTGATGATGTAATCTTAGCTCAAAAGAATTCTGATTTCTGGACTTATGAGTTATTCTGCCAATTCTCTCACCTAATTGGAAAAGGCGATGATTTATGTATGGAAGAAATTCATTTCGACCT
>JARGOE010000014.1:0-8831 GCA_029210015.1 Vicingaceae bacterium | reverse complement strand
CTCACCTAATTGGAAAAGGCGATGATTTATGTATGGAAGAAATTCATTTCGACCTAATAAACATTACCATGAGTGGGCAATTTAGCATACACATTGTTACCTCAATTATTGCCGGAATTATTGTAGCTTTTCCTTACATCTTATTTGAAGTTTGGCGATTTATTACTCCTGCTTTACAGAAAAAAGAAAAGAAGGCTGCTTTATCATTAGTTATTTCAGGATCTATTTTATTTATGATTGGAATAATGTTCGGTTACTACTTTGTGTCACCTCTTTCAGTTCAGTTTTTAGGAAACTACCAAGTAAGTGAAGTTGTTAAAAATCAAATAACCATAGGCTCTTTTATTAGTACAGTAACAACTGTTACATTAGCTTGTGGGTTAGTTTTTGAATTACCTCTATTGGTTTATTTCTTATCGAAGTTAGGTGTTATTTCACCTGAATTTATGAGAAAATATAGAAAACATGCAGTTGTTGTTACACTTGTACTTTCAGCAATTATAACCCCTCCGGATATTTCTAGTCAAGTTTTATTAACTATTCCTTTATTGATTTTGTATGAGTTTAGTATATACATATCAAAAGCAGTAACTAAAAAAGCAGAAAAATAGTACCTTTAACTTATGGTTTTAAGAGCAGATAATATCATTAAAAAATACGGAAAAAGAACCGTTGTTAAGGGTGTTTCTATAGAAGTAAAACAAGGAGAAATTGTTGGGCTTTTAGGACCAAACGGAGCAGGAAAAACTACCAGTTTTTATATGATTGTTGGCTTGGTTCAACCTAATGAGGGGAAAGTATTTTTAGATGACAAAGAAATTACCAAGCAACCCATGTACAAAAGAGCACAAATGGGAATTGGTTACTTACCACAAGAAGTTTCTGTTTTTAGAAAGTTAAGTGTAGAGGATAATATTGCTGCAATATTAGAAATGATGCCTTATAGCAAGGCTGAGCAAAAAGCAAAATTAGAAGAATTAATTGAAGAATTTAGTTTAGGGCATGTACGCAAAAACTTAGGACATAACTTAAGTGGTGGAGAGAAACGAAGAACAGAGATTGCTAGAGCATTAGCATCTGACCCAAGTTTTATTTTACTAGATGAACCTTTTGCTGGAGTTGACCCTATTGCGGTAGAAGACATACAAAGTATTGTAGCCAAGCTAAAAGACAAAAACATAGGTATTTTAATTACCGACCACAACGTACAAGAAACTTTAAGTATTACTGACAGAGCTTACCTTTTATTTGAAGGAAGTATTTTAAAAGCTGGAACTGCTGAAGAATTAGCTGCAGATGAACAAGTACGTAGAGTTTACCTAGGACAAAATTTTGAGTTGAGGAGAAAAGTTTAATCTAAAATTTCAAATCCTTCAAATTTAACTGTAAGGTAGTTTGTCCGTTCCAATGATTTTCTTCAATGTTGTACGCAATGCTAAAAGGTACACCTTCATCCAATTCATCTAGGATATATCCTAAACCAAATCCAATACAATTAAACTTTAAATCAGGGTTTTCTTGTTGAAATACCTCCAAACGCAAGTGGGTTTTATCTCCACCAATTTTACGAGAGTTGCTCGTTATAAAAACATTATCGGTTACAAAAACTGGTCGCATGTTATGAGGCCCAAATGGTGCAAATTGTTTTAACACTCGATTAAACTTTTCATCAATTTGGTTCAACTCCAATGTTGTATCAATATCTACTTGTGGTATTAGCAACTCATCATCAATCTGCTCACAAACTACTTCATCAAACTTTTGGATAAAAGCTTCTATATTTTCTTTCTTTAAAGTTAATCCAGCAGCAGCGGTATGCCCTCCAAATTGCTCTATTAAATCGCCACACGCATCAATAGCATTGTACACATCAAAACCTTCAACCGTTCTTGCAGAGCCTGTTGCCATTCCTTTAGATTCTGTTAAAATAATTGTGGGTTTGTAATGAGTTTCTATTAATCGAGAAGCCACAATACCTATTACACCTTTGTGCCAATTCTCTCCAAACAAAACCGTAGATTTTCTATTTTGATAAACGGCATCAGCTTCCATAATAGCCAATGCTTCCACAGTTATTTCCTTATCTAAACCTCTACGCTCTAAATTGTATTTATTTATTTTTTGCCCTACTTCCTCAATCGATTCAACGTTCTCAGCCACCAACATTTCTACTGCTTTTTTACCTGAGCTAATTCTCCCAGCAGCATTAATTCTTGGAGCAAATGTAAATACCACATCCATTACAGTCATTTCTGGAGTTCTTATGTCAGACAACTCCTTCATTACCTTAATACTCAATCGAGGGTTTTCATTTATCTTCTTCAATCCGTAATGCACAAAAATTCTGTTTTCTCCTGTTAAAGGAACAATATCAGCACAGGTACTTATTGCCAACAAATCTAAATATTCAAAAAGTTTGGCTTCATCTTGTTTAGTTTGTTGAGTCCATGCTTGCATTAATTTAAAACCTACTCCACAACCCGAAAGTCCATCATAAGGATAATTACAGTCTTCCCTTTTAGGATCTAAAACTGCTGATGCTTGTGGTATTTCATCTCCTGGTCGGTGATGATCGCAAATAATAAAATCAACTCCCTTTTCGGTTGCATAAGCTACTTTCTCAACTGCTTTAATTCCACAGTCTAAAGCAATAATTAATTTAAAATCATTTTCAGAAGCATAGTCAATTCCTTTATAAGAAACGCCATATCCTTCACCATACCTATCCGGTATGTAGTACTCTAAATTATTATAATATTTTTTTAAATAGGAATAAATTAATGCCACAGAAGTAGTTCCATCCACATCGTAATCACCGTAAACTAAAATCTTCTCTTCGTTTTCAATGGCTTGTTGCAAACGCTCAACAGCCTTATCCATATCTTTCATTAAGAATGGATCATGAATATTATTGATGTCTGGTCTAAAAAAGTGCTTAGCTTCTTCAAAATCAGAAATACCTCTCTGCAATAAAATATTGGTAAGGGTTAGATCTAAATTATTAAGCTCAGATGATAACTTTTTAATATCTTCTGGATTTGATTGAGATTTTATTTTCCAACGTTTTGGAATCATTTATTCATCACTTTTGTTTGAATACGAATAGATTCTTGATGAATAATATCTAAAATTTTTTTTATATAATCTGCACTCAAACCAACTTTATCTGCTAATTCAGTTCTAGTTTTTAAAATATGCTCCCATCTTTCTAGTTGGAGAATAACCACATCGTTATCTCTTTTATACTCCCCTATCTTTTCTACCATTTCCATTCTATTGCTAAACTGATTGACAATGTCTTCATCTATCTCATCAATTATAGCACGTAATCGTTCTAAATTATTGGTAAACTCTTTATTATCAATATCACTTCTACGAATTTGTAACTGATTTAAAATGTTATTTAAGTTATTAGGAGTTATTTGCTGAGCAACGTCACTCTTTGCCTCATCTGGATTATAATGGCTTTCTATCATCAGTCCATCCATCTCTAAATCCATTGCTTTTTGAGAAATTTTAGCAATTAACTCTCTACTTCCAGAGATATGACTTGGGTCGCAAATAATTGGTAAACTAGGACATTGAATTTTTAAATCAATTGGTAATTCCCACATTGGTGCATTTCGATATCCATTTTTATTATGAGAAGTAAACCCTCTATGAATTGCGCCTAACTTAGAAATGCCAGCAGCATTAATTCGCTCTAAAGCTCCTATCCATAAATTTAAATCTGGTGTAACTGGATTTTTTACAAATACTGGAATATCGACTCCTTTCAATGCATCTGCAATTTCTTGAACAGAAAAGGGGTTTACAGCTGTTCTTGCTCCAACCCACAACATATCAATTCCTGCTTTTAAACAAGCCTCAACATGCTCTGCTTTGGCTACTTCTGTAGCTACAGGTAAACCAACGGCTAACCCTGCATTTTTTAACCAAAGCAAACCAACTTCTCCAACCCCTTCAAATGAATTTGGACGAGTTCTAGGCTTCCATATCCCACCTCTTAACGCATTTATTTGATTGTTATTTGCAAGATCTTTAGCAGTTGTTAAAACCTGTTCTTCAGATTCTACACTACATGGCCCAGAAATAATAAATGGAGTTTTAGATGAAAGCCAATTAGCCTTTTCCTCTATGTTTAACTCTACTTTCAATATAGATTAGGCTGAAGCTTTGTTTTCAGCTGTTTTCACTAAAGATTTTACTGTAGTAATTATTGCTTCAGTATCAAAGAAACACTCATTGTATAATTCATCTTGTGTCCCGTGCTCAATAAATTTATCAGGAATACCTAAACGCTTAACTTCAGCTTGGTAATTATTGTCTGCCATAAATTCCAATACTGCACTTCCCATACCACCATGTATACAGCCATTTTCTACTGTAACTACTTTTTTGAATTTAGAGAATACTTCGTGCAACAATATTTCATCAATAGGCTTCACAAAACGCATATCGTAATGTGCAATATCTACTCCTTCTTTAGATAATTGTTCAGTAGCTTTGACTGCGTAATTTCCTATATGCCCTATAGTTAGGATAGCAACATCTTCACCATTTTTAACTCTTCTTCCTGTTCCTATTTTCACTTTTTTTAATGGCGTTTTCCATTCGGTCATTACACCAGTACCTCTTGGATAACGAATAGAAAAAGGGCCATTATTTTCTGCTTGAGCTGTATACATTAAGTTTCTCAACTCCTCTTCATTCATAGGTGCAGAAACTATCATATTTGGAATGCATCTAAAGTAAGCTAAATCATATGCTCCATGATGCGTTGGCCCGTCAGCACCAACTAATCCTCCTCTATCTAAACAAAATACTACGTGTAAGTTTTGTAAAGCCACATCATGTATTACTTGGTCATATGCTCTTTGCATAAACGATGAGTAGATGTTGCAAAAAGGAACCAATCCTTGTGCAGCCATACCTGCAGAAAATGTTACTGCATGTTGCTCAGCAATTCCTACATCAAAAGCTCTATCAGGCATCGCTTTCATCATTATATTTAGCGAAGATCCCGAAGGCATTGCTGGAGTAACCCCAACTATTTTATTATTTTTTTCAGCTAATTCTACAATAGTATGCCCAAATACATCTTGATATTTTGGAGGTTGAGGACTTTTAGGTGTTACCTTAATAATCTCTCCTGTATCTTTATTAAATAATCCTGGAGCGTGCCACTTAGTACTATCTCCTACTTCCGCAGGTTGATATCCCTTACCTTTTTCGGTAATACAATGTAATATTTTTGGTCCTGGAATATCTTTTAAATCATTCATCACCTTAGCCATATAGTTGACATCGTGACCATCAATTGGTCCGAAATACCTAAAGTTTAATGATTCGAATAAATTACTTTGCTTTAATAAAGTAGATTTAATTCCGTTCTCAATTTTCTGAACTATAGCCTGAGCGTTTGGTCCAAACTTACTTACCTTCCCTAATAAATCCCAAACCTCATCTTTTACTTTGTTATAAGTATGAGATGTAGTAATATCTGTTAAATAATCTTTTAATGCTCCAACATTTGGATCAATTGCCATGCAATTGTCATTCAACACTACTAATAAGTTAGTGTTTTCAACTCCACCATGATTCATCCCTTCAAATGCCAAACCAGCAGTCATAGAACCATCCCCAATTATAGCAATATGTTGTCTATCTTTTTCTTGTAAATAATTAGATGCTACAGCCATTCCTAGAGCTGCAGAAATAGAAGTGGAAGAATGACCTACCGCAAAAGCATCATACTCACTTTCTGATGGTTTTGGAAAACCACTTAATCCTTTATAAATACGATTGGTGTGAAAATTTTCTCTTCTTCCTGTAAGAATTTTGTGCCCATAAGCTTGATGTCCGACATCCCATACTAACTTATCATAAGGCGTATTAAATACATAATGAAGCGCCACAGTCATTTCTACAACACCTAAACTTGCTCCAAAATGTCCTCCTTTTTGAGAAACAACATCAACAATAAAACTCCTTAACTCCTCACAAAGTTGAGGTAATTGATCGTCAGAAATTTTCTCTCGTAAATCTGCGGGTAAGTTAATCTGCTTTAGCAGCTCTCCTGTTGTATAATCAGCCATTTAAAAACGTTAGTACTTCACAAAATTAGTTAATATTATGAATGTGTTAACTATGATTGAACCAATTTATTGCCAATCAATTGTTGGTAAACCCAAGCTTTAAGAAAATTTAACAGTTGAACTCTTATTTAAATAAGTTAACAGCTTGCTTGATGTTTTTTATATTCCCATCAGTATCAATAACAACACCAGCTATATAATAAGTTCCAGGGATTAAATCAAATCCATTTTGATCTTTCCCATTCCATTCTTCATCAATAGTTTTCATTCGATAAACTACTTTCCCTGTTTTATCCATTATAGCAACTTCTAATTTTTCAAGATTAGTACCTGTAATTTTTATCACATCGTTTTGTCCATCCCCATTAGGTGAAATCACATTAGGAATAGTATTTATTTGAGCTTCTTTATTCAGCTCTTCAACTACTTCTTTTGGTTGATCTTTAACAGGGACTTCTTTCTCAACCTTAGGAGTTGAATTAGTTTCATTTTGAGTATTAGTAGTTGTTACTTGCTCATCTTGAGAAACTGGAGCCTCCTTTGTTTCATTAGTATTAGAAACTATCTCGTTAGTATTACTTTGAGTAGAATTATTTTCATTAATGATATCTTCTTTCTCAACTATTGGAGTAGTATTCTCTTTAATAACTTCCTCTTCAACTGGAGTGTTATTTTCTATTACTTCTATATTTTCATTCTCTACTTCAGATACTATTGGTTCATCTCTTTCAATTTGTTCTTCAACAATAACATTGTTTTCAGTATTATCTACAACATTCTCAACAATAACTTCATCTTTAGGTGATGTTGCAATATAGTAAGTTGCTGTAGCAATTGTTCCAACAGCAATAACAGCAGCTGCAATTTTAACAACTACAGATTTAGCTACAGTATTTGTTGCCACAGATGAAACTGGATCTGCTTGAGGTGAACCACCAGTTGAACCAGCATTTATCCCGTTTTGAATGTTAGACCAAATACTTGGATCAACATTAGCTTCAAAACCGTCAAAAGCTTGTTTAAAAACCTCGTCAATATTTTCTAATCCGTCTTTCAATTTATCTATATATTATATTTTCTTCTATTAATGTTTTTTGCAAATGTGCTCGTGCTCTAGAGTATTGTGATTTAGATGTATTTACTGAAATATTCAACTCTTCTGCAATTTCTTTATGAGAATAACCCTCAATCGCAAACATGTTAAACACCGTTCTGAAACCTGGAGGCATTTCTTGAATTACTTTTAGTAAATCTTGTGCCGACAAAGTATCTATAGCATTTTCAGTATGATTATGTAACTGATAATCTACTTTATCCATTTCAACATCATTCAAAAACTTTTTGTTTCTACGAATGTTATCTAAAGCAGTATTTACAATAATCTTTCTAATCCAACCTTCTAAAGAACCTTTAAAGTTATACATGTTTAATTTCTCAAACACTTTTATAAACCCCATTTGTAACACATCTTGTGCCTCATCCCCATCTTTAGAGTATCTTAAACACACTCCCATCATCCTACGCGAATAATACTCAAACAGCTGCTTTTGAGCAAGAGCATCCTTTTCAAGACACTTTTTTACTAATTGCTCTTCATCCATTTTCATTATCGTGTTGTTTAGATGCTTGTTTTATTAAAAAGGTTGCATTAAGAATTATAAAGTTAAAGAATTTGATTCTATCTGTTTATCTTTACTTTTGAAGTTTATTATAATATTCATGTCAAAATTATTCCTCGTACCTACACCAATTGGAAATTTAAATGATATTACTCTAAGAGCTTTAGAAACTCTAAAAGAGGTTGATTTTATTTTAGCTGAAGATACCCGACAAACCTTAAAGTTACTTAAACACTTTAGCATTGAAAAAAGATTAGTTGCACACCATCAACACAATGAACACAAGACTTCGGAGCGTATAATCGACTCTTTAAAAAACGGAGAAACCATTGCTTTAGTTTCAGATGCTGGTACCCCAGCAATTTCTGACCCAGGTTTTTTATTAACGAGAGAATGTATTAAAAATAATATTGAGGTAGAGTGTTTACCTGGTGCTACAGCATTTGTTCCTGCATTAGTAAATTCAGGATTTCCTTGCGACAAGTTTGTGTTTGAAGGTTTCTTACCCCATAAAAAAGGCCGACAAACTCGCTTAAACTTTTTAAAAGAAGAAACCAGAACAATCATTTTTTATGAATCGACTCATCGATTGCTAAAAACTCTTAATCAGTTTGCTGAATTTTTTGGTGAAGACAGGTTGGTTTCTGTGTCACGAGAACTAACAAAAATGCACGAAGAAACTGTTAGAGGAACTACCAAAGAAGTTATAGAGTATTACAACAACAATGTAATTAAAGGAGAAATTGTTATTGTATTGCACGGGGCTGAAAAATGAATCCAGATAGTATTGATTGGCTCAATTTTAGGATATACCCTATCTTTGGTTAGTCTATGAAAAACCTTTTGGTAATATTTCTTCTTTTTCTTTCCGTTTATGGAGTTTCTCAAAGTGATATTTCACGTATTGAAGATTTTGGAGAAAATAAGGGTAACCTTAAAATGTACTCCTACATTCCAAAAAAATTAAACACCTCTAAACCAGTCCCTTTAGTTTTTGTTTTGCACGGATGCACCCAGTCTGCTGAAGAAATAAAAAATGAAAGTGGCTGGAATAAATTAGCAGATAGTTTAAACTTTATAATTTTATACCCAGAACAAAAACAGATAAACAATG
>JARGOE010000013.1:40836-41540 GCA_029210015.1 Vicingaceae bacterium | reverse complement strand
TCTGTGTTAGTATTCTCTGTGTTAGTATTCTCTGTGTTAGTATTCTCTGTGTTAGTATTCTCTGTGTTATTTTCAACTACATTGTTCTCGTTTGTATTTTCATTCGATTCATTATTAGTAGTTCTTTCATTAGAATTATTAGTGTTTTCATTATTTTCTAATTGCTCATTTGAAGCTAATGTGTTTTCATTATTCTCAACATTAGTTCTGCTCATTGCTTCAGCCATTAAATCAGCATCAAAAGTTTCTACTTTTTCAATTGCAGTATAATTTTTTGCTACATCTTCATCTGCATTAATTAAAATAGCATTTGTCTTTTGACTATTAGATTCTACTGTTTTGTCTTTAGTTTCTGCGCTTTGTTTTAACTCCTGAGACTTAGATTCATTCTCAGCTATCATTACTCTAAGCTTTTCTAATTGTGCAGCTTTCTTAGCTTTATCTTCATCAGTACTAGCTGCTGCTGCTAAAGCATTTAAGCTTAATTCTAACTGTTTTTGATCTGTAGCTTCTTGCTCATATATTTCAGCCTCTGCATACTCAACCTCTGCCTCTTTAACCAACCTTCTGTTTTCTTGTTTTAAAGTTGCATACTCTTTAAATTCTTCAGACTCCTTAATAGCAGTAATCTCAAATGGAGTTAAGTTCATTAATATCGTTTTATCTTCTTCAGATACTTTATCATTAGATTCTGTGTTAGTATT
>JARGOE010000013.1:24995-40736 GCA_029210015.1 Vicingaceae bacterium | reverse complement strand
CTCTGTGTTAGTATTCTCTGTGTTAGTATTCTCTGTGTTAGTATTCTCTGTGTTAGTATTCTCTGTGTTATTTTCAACTAAATTATTCTCGTTTGTATTTTCATTCGATTCATTATTGGTAGTTCTTTCGTTAGAGTTGTTCTCTATATTAGCATAAATTTCTTCCACATTTTCTCCAGCTAACTGAGCTATTGCTTGGTTTTGCTTAGTAATAGCTTTCATTTCTAGCTCGTATGCTTTTTGTAATGCTAATTCTTTAGCCGTAAAACTAGAAGCATTTATAGCTTTTTCCCTTTGAATTTGAGCTTCCGAGTAATAACCATCCGCTTCACCTTCATATAAATCAATCATTAAAGATTGATTAGAGTATTCATCATTATTCTCAGATTTTAACTCAGACAATACATTTTGATTGTTTTTATATTCATTTCTATTAGCCGTTTCATAAACTCTAGCAACAGCCTCTTCTTTTTCATTAGACTTTTTAATCAACTCATCAGACTCAGCAATTAAAGCATCTTTTTCTTCTTGTGATGAGGTATTAGACGCTGTTATTAATTTCACATCAGCTTCTTCTTTAAGAGTCCTTGCTTCAGTTTTTAAAGCAGTAACATCAGTTACTTTGCTTTTTGATTCAGGAGATTGATACTCAAAACCTTCATAATATTTTAGATTAGAAAAATCATCTTCTTCAGCTCTTAACTTATTTGGTGTTAATTCATAAGTATTTAAGGCAACACTGTTTTCTTGATTAGTAGATTCATTTGTTTCATTGGCTGAATTATTCTCGTTTTCTGTTACAGTATTATTTGCTGAATTGTTATTGCTTGCCTCATTGGTAGATGAATTGTTATTGCTTGCCTCATTGGTAGATGAATTGTTTTCATTTGAATTATTGCTGTTTACTTCATTAGTTTCATTGTTTTCAGAAACTGAATTAGAATTTGAATTTTCATTGGTAGCCAATTCTGTTGGTTTCAGACTTTCTGCCTGCATGTTATAAAGAGCTATATACTCCTCTTGTTCTACCTTATTATTTTCAAGAATAGCAATCTTATTTTCTATATCATTTTTCTCAGAATCTTCAGCCTCTGCTAACTCCATTTTTCTTATTAAAACCTCTTGATCTATAGCCGCTGCCCATTCTGTATGAACCTTTGATTTTTCAGTATAAGCTTCATAAGTATCTTCATCAGATGTTGTTGAGAGTTTCTCAGTAAATGCAGTCCCATAATCGGAAATTGAACCATCCGCATTTAAAATATTAACGTTACTACTTGCTTCGTTTATAGCATTACTTGATTCGTTATTATTTTCTAACTCATTTGTTGAAACTGTTGTATTAGAATTTTCATTTGTTTCGTTAGTTGTGACATTATCATTAGTAGTAGAATTATTTGCTGCAATTAATTCACTTTGTACTTCTATTTCAGATTGCTTTGTTTTCTTCAACTCTCTAAGAGATACTAATTTATTTTCTAATTCCTTTTTATCAGCAACATCTGTAGTACTAATTAATTGATTCTCTCTTATAGCAATCTCATCATTGATACTTGAAACCCACTGCTGATTAACCTTTACAATAGCTTCAGATTTTTTTGTTTCATTACTAATATTATCAGTTTCAGCTAATTCTACACTATAACTAGTATTATAATCTTTTAGCTCGCCCTCTTCATTTACAATAGCGTATTCATCTTTATACTTTGTTAAATTATAAATTTTTGGAGATCGGCCAGTTGAATTATTATCAGCACCAAAACTAGACTCTTCAGTTGGGTACAACCCAACTAAACCTTCTTTTTCGAAATAAGCAACATCATTTTCTAATTGTAACTTAGCATTATCATCAACAACAGTAGATGTTACTGAAGTATTTGTTACATCAGCAATAATTGTACTTGTGATTTTCCCTTTATTTTTTGCATTATCATAAACTAATTTAGCTGAAACTTCTTTTTTCTTTGCGTTTTCTAATTCAAAAACATTATCTTCTAAATCAATAGCTAAAGCATCAATTCTCGACTGTAAATCTTCTTTTTCACTTTTCTTTCTTGTTGAACTCTTCTTAGCTTCAAGTTTATTTATAGTTTCCGAAAGTTCATAATCTCTATTAGTTAATTCTGTAACCTTATCTCTAATCTTATTATATTTTTCCTTTTCATCAACTAACTGTTTTTTATTTAACTCCTTTTCGATATCTATTGCAGATTCATTGTGGTAAGTTGCAGCTGCTATCTCTTCTAATTTCTCATAATTACTCTCTGCTTCTACTCTATTATTTTCATCAATATTTTTATTAATTGCTTCTTGTAAATTATTTACAGTAACAATATCACTAGATCTTTCCGTTACTTCACTATCAATAGTTTTTGCAACGTTTAAAGCTGCAACAGTTTCATTAACTAATTGAGCTGCCTGCATTTTTTTACTTTCAGCTAAAGCTAATTTTTCTTCTTTTTCAGTTTCATTTGAAGTTGTGTTAGCTTCTTTAATTAATTTTTCTGATTCAGCATATAATGATTTAGCTTCGATACTCTTTTCGTTTGCTATTGTATATGCAGCCTTAGCTTGCTCCTTAGATTTTTCTGTTTGCTCAATAATTTTTGACGATGTACTCTCAGTATTATTAACTATCTGGTCATCAGTTAGCTTACTATAGGTTGATGAATTAGTCTTATTTTCATTTTCATTGTTTTCAGTATTTGTTTTAGATGCATAAAGTTCTTCCTCTGTAGTATTTACCTCAAGGTTAGCACGCTTTTTTAATACATGCTCTACAAATAATGGATCATGAACATCAAATGCATCACTTTCATCAAACAAATTTTTAACTACTAGTTTTTCATCATCGCCAACTCCAACTAATCTCAACTCTTGTTTTAACGCTCTAAAACCATCCAATACTGGCAATTCAATTGTTGCTGAATGGATTGGAGCATCGTTTTTAGTTTCTACTAATATTTTAAACTTACCTCCATTGCTTGGAAAAACTACCAGGTATTCTCCAGTTTCACTATGTGTTTTATAAACCCCATACCTTCTATCTTTCTCAACATCTTTAATAGTAATAGTCGCATCTCTCATACTTGTATTAGCCTCAGCTAAGAAAAATCCTTTTACTATTGAATTTTCAACAGGTGGAGCATCTACAGTAACACGGTAAACAGTCATTTCATCCTGCTTACTTCCTCTAGAGGAAGCGAAATAAGCCAACTCATTATCTATATCAGAAATGTAAAGAATATCATCATCTGGAGTATTTATTGGGAAATCCAAATTTTCAGGAAAACCCCACTCTCCAGTTTGTGGATCTTTAGTAGATTTAAAAACATCATACCCCCCCATACTATTAAATCCTTTAGAACAAAAATAGAGGGTATTACCATTTGGATGCAAGAATGGATAGTCCTCATCAAATTTAGAATTGATTTTTCCAAGCAGTAAGCTTGGCTTACTCCAATCTCCATTAGGTAGTTTTTCTACTTTAAAAATATCTTTTCCGTTACTACCACTATTACCATAAGATGAAAAAACAACCATATCGCGTTTTTCACCTAAGTAAATTATCGAGTTTTCACCCTTCTTTTTATCTAATTTGGTTTTAAACTCATCTGGTTTAACTACAATTTTACCACCAATACCTTTTAAGTCATAACTTCTAAAAAAATCTGTAGCTCTGATATCTTTCTTGCTCAAAACCCCAATATCTGTCATGCTTTTAACTAAACTCTCTCCATTCTTACACATTGCAACCTCCCTGTCAATATCAAATTTTTGAACATCTTTAGAGTTTCCTTTTTCTTTAAACTTATTGTAGTAAACAATAGCAGCAGAAAATTCATAATTATGATGGTAGCCTTTAGCAAGAAAATAATAGGCAATTGGATCAACTGTAGATTTTGTAATTGAAAATTTCAAATACTTAAGCGCATCATCTTTCTTATCAGAACCAATAAGTAAACATGCTCCATATTTGTAATTATAATTTACATCTTTAGGGTAAGTACTTAATAGCTGAGAAAATAACGGAAGTGCTTTTATATAATTTTCTTGCTCAAACAATTCATCTGCACCTTTTTTTAATTCTTCTTCAGAATTATACTGAGCAAACGCACTTAATGAAGCAAACAGTGTTGCTATTAAGAATATTATTGATTTATGTACTCTTTTTCTTATCATTATAGGCTAAGCCAATTAACAAAGATAGTAATATAATAGCTTGATGCAAAAATTGAAATATTCCCTAAATTAATCTTCAAATTTTCTAATAAAGTCTCTTCTCTTCCTATCAGTAGAATACATAAATTGATAAGGTTGTTCTCCTTTTGTAGCTTTAGACTTTCTTTTATCAGGCTTGGTTTCTGTAATAGCAGAATTGAAATCAGAGTTTGATGATATCGCTTGCATCATACCTCTTGTATAAGTGAAGAAATACCAATTGTTTTGATCAATCTCTAAATAAATAGTGTAAACATCACCACTTCTTTTCTTAATTAATTCAATCTTACCTTCTACATATTTGTTAACTTGTTTATTCTGAATATTACTTATTCCAATTTTACCAAATGATTTATATGATTTGCTATCATCATCCCACTTAAATTTAACCTCATTAAACACAATTGCTTTTTTCAATGATTCTGGAAGTTTTTTGAACTCACCATATAAATTTGCTTGAGCAATCAACTTATCCCCTTCTTCTTTACCTAATACTTCTCTTAATCCTTTTTCAAAAGTTGGTCGATCTAATTTAACTGGGTCCAAAGAACTTGCTTCTGTAAAATCTTTTGCCATTTTTTTCAATGCATCATCAGAGAAAAAGAAATCATTAATCATCACTAAATCAAAAATAACATCATCATCTAATTGATTGTGTTCAACCACACCTGCTGTATGAATTTTAACCTGACCAACATCTTCTCCTAACTCTATTTCACCCTCTCCATAAACTTTACAATTTTTGGTATTTAAACTCAAATAGTTCCCTCCAAATGACATCTCTTGAAGCTTATCTTTATTAGAGATTCTATATTCTTCTTTCTCTTTATCATAAGTTAAGAAACCATTAGCAGAAATAACATCAGTATGACTATATTTCTTTTTTGTATTTAAAAAAGAAGTGTAAATTCCTAAGGAATCAGCACTCAACAATACTGTTGCTATTAGTTTATTTCCTGCAATATCTTTTGTATTACTATCTATAGGTATAAAAATTTCTGTTGGATTTACCTCAGTTTCAAAACTAAACCAATCTTTACTTAATAAATCACAATCATGTAAAATTCTTGAATAGCCTTTAAAGGTTAAATACTCATTGTTTGCAAAAAGCTTTACTTTACCATAATAATCATATTGAGGACTTAGAGTAAATTTATCATCTTTACTAACCTGAGCAGAAGCATATGTTTGCCCCGTAGTATCTACACCAATATTTTCTAAATATATAGTTTGTGCTTTTTCTAATTCATCTACATAATCTATATAACCAGACCCAGCATATTTCTTTTTACCAAACACATTAATACTAGAGTTATAAATATTATGATTTTGAGTAACATAACTTGCTACCAACCTTGAATTATTTAATGTTCTCATTTTAGCCTTTTTATCTATAATCACTTTACCACTATCAGGATATAGCATTGCATCAGCAATATTCATAAACTTAATACCTTCTGCATATATAATTTTATTATTTATATCATACTTAGCTTTAGAAGAGAAAAAACTTAATGAATCTTGATCAGGGTGAACTGAAATAAATTGAGCTCCATCTAACTTAACTCCAGAAGCATCCTTTTCTTTAGCTTCACCAGCAGTAAGTTCAATATCTCCATTATCCATATACCACTTAAATTCTTCCATATAACATATATACTGCATTGGTTCAAAATTTATATGGGACCCTCCTCCATTTGATTTGAATTGACCGTAACGTTCACCAAAGGTCACATAAGCATTTACATTAATAGTAGAAAAGTCTAGGGCATCTGTATTATCAACACTTTTTGCCGCCTTAAGCCTAAAATCTGCAGTATCAGATTGAAAATCTTTAAACTTAAAGTTTATTAACCTTGCCTCTAGCTCTGCTCTTTCAAATTCAAAAATACCCGAACCAGACAATCCTTC
Source organism: Vicingaceae bacterium (assembly GCA_029210015.1). Classification (GTDB taxonomy): domain Bacteria; phylum Bacteroidota; class Bacteroidia; order Flavobacteriales_E; family Vicingaceae. Next base: position 34,604 of record JARGOE010000013.1, on the reverse strand, counting down.
TGGTTGAATCATTGTTTGCCCATGCATATAAGACTTCATATCATACATAGCAATAGGCTTAGTGATTTCTCTATGTATCATAATGTCTTTTGAAGGATGCCATCTAGTAAAAACATTCTCTCCTTCTACAGGAGGAAATTCTACTGCAACTGGGCTTTCTTCCACACTGAAACTTTGAGCTACAGCATTCATAGAGTCTGGGAAGAAAATAAAATCGTTTGAATAAGTCGTTGAAGTTATATAATCTAATTTACCGTTTCCTCTTAAACCATCATGACTCAATCTAATTGTATCATGAAAAGTACCTTTCCCTCCATACATGTCAAATCCACCAGGGGGCGTAGATCTTATAAAACCTAACGAATGATCTGACTGAAGCGTAAGTGTCTCTTTAAAGTCTGGGAAAATACCCCCAGAAAGCAATGTTCCTTTAAACTTCAATTGCTCATTATCAAAATTATCCAGACTATCTATCTGAAAAGGCTCTACATGAAAATAAAAATCGTCTTTCCCATAAACCCCTCCTTGAATTGTTTGTTTATCATAAAATACATATGAATCCTTAAAACTATTAAGCTTAGGGTACTCATAAGCGCGTTTAACCCCCGATTTATTATTTGGTTTATCAATTAATAAATTTCCATTTATTTTTTCAATAACCGTTTTTACTTTCCTGATAACTGGTCTACCATATTGGTCAACCCCACCCGTCTCAGCATATATTCTTAAAGAATCAACATTAGGCATATCAATCATGAAATCATCATACTTAAATGCAAAATTACTTCCCATAATATCAAATCGACCAGCCTGTACCACCCCGCTAAAATCAAAATCTCTATTCTTTTTAAGAATCACTTCTTTTCTTCTAGGATAAATAACAACTTCCTGAGAATCACTTACATTAACAGAATTAACCCCTCGCAATTTTAAATCAAAATTAATTAAGCTCAAAGAAGCATTATTTTGCCCTTTAATCTTAGAGTAAAAACCTATTACATCATAATCTACATTTCCTCCACTAGCTTTAACCCAATTGATTAATTTATCTTTAACTATAAAATACTTACCATCATAATTATAATTTATAAACCCTTGATAAGATAAACTTAACAACATTGGTTCAATTTGAGCATAAGAGCGAAGTGTAAAATCAACTAATTGTTTATTTGTAATGTAATTGGTATCTAATTTAGCAACCAGTTCATACACCTTATACAGTGGATGCTCCGTTTGCATTGTCATCATTCCCATGTAAGCATTTTTGCTATAATAATCTGCAGAAACAAATGTTGCGTCAGTTTTAGTACCTCCTGTAAGATTTTTAAACTCAACAGTAGGAGAATCAACCTTCCATTCTAATGTTTCAAAATCCATATCTACTTGATGATATGAATTAAAGTATGGTGTCAATTTAATTCCTTGATGATCTCGAATTAATGTGACAAATCTATCTGCAGTAAAAAATTTAAAAGATAATCCAGGGTGGTAAATAGAATCTTCTTTTAAATAAAATGTAGCTGCGGCTATAGGCGATACGATTCTTTCCGGACGAATAGAAAAACTTTTTGATGCCATTTTTAAAAAAGGGACATTCTTCCTTTTAAATATAACATATGCATCCTGTTTATCAGTTCCTCTACCAACAACTTTCCGTCCCTGCAAAGCATATCCCCCAACATAATCAACACCTTCTACAATATTTGGAATCTCTAAAAAAGCATCATAAGATTGAAATCTTGGGTAAGTAACTTTATCTTGCTTTATATTAGCTAAAATTTTCTCCTCAAGTATCCCTTTCATTGGCTCTTTAAAATATCTGTAATCATAAAAAGTTACATCTTTAATAAGATACTTAGGAGATTTTACATTTATTTGATAATCATCAATCTCTGCATAAACGGTATCTGAACTATACCCTGCTCTTTCCCAAGTTATTTTACCTCCTACTCCAACCCATTTAGAAATAGTTGGGTAATAAATTCCTTTTGTATTGTAAATTACAGAACTATCTCCTTTTGAGTAACAAGTCAAAGTTAAAGCATCAAATTCAATGGTAGGTAGACTATCAAAACCAAATTTATAATTTTGATTATTTGCAGCCCATGAATTAGCTGCAGATTTATACATCAAATTCTCTTCAAATAAATCATTACATGATTTTAAGTAATCTGTAAACTGTTTCTTACTCTTTCCTTTTGCTAATCTTATGACAATATTATTCCATTCTTCAAAAGTTTGTTCAGTTTGGTTTTTACTATTAACAAAATTTGAAATAGCATATAGATAATTTCTAAAATCAGGAAACCCTCTCTTACGCTTTTTAAGCATTACATTAGAAGTTTTATAAACAACCTCTCTTTGTTTATCAGAAAAACCACCAAACCAATTCCAACTAAAATCATCCATTACAGCTTTTCCATCTGCAGCTCTAGAATATGTAAGATACTCTTCCATCTCTTGAAAAAACAAAGTTGAATCTGAAGAGAAATGTTTAAGCTTTGATTGAGAAAAGGCTGAAAGACCTATAACCATTAATATTAGTGATAATATGCTTTTTGAAAATTTTATCATTCTTTTATAAATTGTAAAATTGTCCAATCGTTTTTAGATTCGGAAAAGGTTAAAGATAAACTATTTTTTGCCGCTTCATCCACTAAAATATCAACATCAGATCTAAAAAAGCCACTTAAAAGTAAGACACCTTTATCAATTAAATTATTAGCATACAAATGCATATCAGTCAGTAGTATATTTCTATTTATGTTCGCAAAAACAATATCAAACTTTTCGTTTCCTAATAATTCTGCACCTCCAAATCTCACTATAATATCATCACAATTATTGTTCCGAATATTTTCTAAAGAATTATTATATGCCCATTCTTCAATATCAATAGCTTCAACATAAGTTGCTCCTTTCTGTTTTGCTAATATTGCTAAAACTGCTGTTCCACACCCCATATCTAAAACTTTCTTCCCTTTAATATCTAATAATAAAATTTGTTTAGCCATTAAGTATGTTGTGGCATGGTGTCCAGTACCAAAAGACATTTTTGGATCTATAATAATGTCATACTTAAAGCTCTCGTTCTTATTATGAAAAGGAGCTCTTATATGACAAGCACCTTCAACATCTATAGGCTCAAAATTTTCTTCCCATGCTTTATTCCAATTTTGATCTTCAATATTTTTAATTAAATAAGAAATTTCAAACTCATCATTCTTTAATATCCATAAATCTTGTAACAAATTTTCATTAAAATCATCACTTTGAATATAAGCTTTCACACCATTATCTTTATCGACAAAACTCTCAAATCCAATTTCAGATAATTGAGCTACCAAAACTTCCCTTCCTATCTCAATAGGTTTTACAACAGCATCCAACTCTATATAATCCATATCTTTATTTATGTAAGAATAAAAAAACGACTTTTTTTACTTAAAAACTAATTAAAGTCATAGAATGAGTTAACATATTTTAGTTTATTTATACAATAAATTATTATTGATATAGATGAAAAAAACATTATTCCTATTATTAACCGTAACATCATTAACTATTTTCGGACAAACACCTAGCACGGATAGTCTTTACATACTTAGTGGTACTGTTGTAAATGGCAACAATAATACCCTTTTAGAAGGGGCCCACATAACTACAAGTAAAGGGTATGGTACAAAAACAAACCCTCAGGGTGATTTCTCATTAAACATCTATCCTAGAGATACTATAAAGGTGTCTTATGTTGGTTTTAAAACTTTAACCTATGTGGCTCCCTACCAGAAACCTGGTCAGTATTTAATAAAATTTAAACTTTATGCTGATTCCATATCTTTAAAAGAAGTTGAAATTTTTCCATATCCAACTTATAAGGAGTTCAAACAAGCTTTTAGTGAGTTAAACAAACAAGATGAAAAGGTTGAAATATATGGAGTTAAAACTTATCAAGATAAAGTTACCGATAAAAGAAAGCCTACTATTTTCAACCCTGCATCTTTTATTTACGATCGACTATTTGATAAGAAAGCTAAATTAAAAAGAAAATTGGCTAGAAGAAGAAGAACAACAAAAGACGCAGCTATTATAGAATAAGCAAATTGATGTTATATTTTTAACTCAAAATGATTTTTTTATTATATTTACATTCTTATTGTTAAATTTTGAAAGATGAAAGCTACTCATGTTGTTGTTGAAGAAATTATAAAAAAGTCTCCTTTCCTTGAAGAAGCATTAGCTGAAGGAATTATTAATTTATCATCTCTCTCTAGACAAATAAAGCCTGAGATTGACGAACAACTTCATAAAGATGTTCAAATTGGCGCAATTGTTATGGCGCTCAAACGCTTATCACCTAAGTTTGACCCTAACTTAAAAATCAAAGTAAAGAAAGTAATTAATCGATTAGGTGACATAACAGTTCGTTCTAAAATAACCTATTTCACTTTTGAAAACTCTGAAACAATTATTGACAAACAAGCTGAGCTACTTAAAGGTTTGAAAGGAAAAAAAGATACTTTTTTTGCTTTCTCTCAAGGAGTTTATGAAACAACTATTATATTAAGTGATTCTGAGAAAAATGGCGTTGAATCAATTTTTTCAACAGAAACTTTAGTTCAAGCTACCAAAGGACTATCTTCTATAACAATAAAACTACCAAGTGAAAATGCTGATACCTCTGGTATTTATTATTTTATTCTTAAAAAGATAGCGTGGGAAGGAATTAATATTCTAGATATTATCTCAACAACTCACGAATTTACAATTATTGTAAATGATGAAAGTGTTGATAGAGCCTTTTCTATTTTAAAGAACTTAAACAAAGGAGATTATTAAAGTTCTAATTCAACTTTAAAATAAAAGAGGCTTACAATATTGTAAGCCTCTTTTATTTTAATCTTCATACCCTTCTTCATGGTAGTTTTTTGCAATTTCTTCGTACTGAATTCTTTTTTCGTTACTAATTGATGTTAATGGTGTACATACTCCATCTCTACAGCTATAACATTTTAACTTATCTTTAAATACTGCCGATTTATATATCGATTTACCTAACAACATTCTTGCAGCTTCTTGAACACCTTCCACAATAGATGGATGAGGGTGTATCATGTGAGCCAATTCATCAATCCCCTTATTCATATACATTAACAATGCAACAGATTGAATTGCAGATGAAGCATGAGCTCCTACTGCTCTCATCCCTAAAACTTTCATATCATCATCATCACTAACAATCAATTTAAAGAAACCTTCTGGTTTACCCATTGATATTGCTCTAGCAATAGTAGAATAATCTACTTTTGCTATTCTATAAGGAATGTTTTCGTCCCTTAAATTTTTTTCATTAGCTCCAACTGCCGCAACAACTGGATTTAAAAACATAATAGTAGATACATTTTCGTAATTAATTGGCTTTACTGGGAAATCTGCAAACATTTTAACAACTGCATGCCTTGCCTCTCTTTCACCCACATTCACTAATGGAATTCTGCCTGACACATCACCTACAGCGTATATATGAGGGATATTTGTTTGTGTATCAACATCTCCAATATGAACTCCTCGTTTACTCATTTTAACGCCTGCATTTTCAATTTTCAGACTTCCTATATTTGGAACTCTACCTATTGATAACAATGCTTTTTCTACTTGAATAACTTCAGTTGTACCATCTTTGCATTCTATTTCATATTCAACTTTACCGCCTTTTATCTCCATCCTTTTAAGACTAGCCGTTCTATGGATTACAACTCCCTGCTTCTCCATGTTTTTAGAAATCAAATCAGATATATCTTCATCTTCAAATGGTAAAATACGTTCTGCTCTATCAATTAAGTACACCTTAGTTTTTCCAAAGTTGGCAAAAATTGTTGCATACTCACAACCAATAACTCCTGCACCAACAACCACTAAACTTTCTGGAAAATCATCTAAATGACCAATTCCATCACTAGTCATTATAATTTTTTCATCTACTTCTATATTAGGCAATTTTCTAGGGCTACTTCCACTAGCAATTATAGTGTTCTCAGCATATATTACAACCTCTTCACCACCTTCTTTTGTAACTTTAATCTCTTTATCATTAACAAAGCTAGCCACTCCCTTTTCATAGGTGATTAATTCTGTTTCAGCGTGTATTATTCTTAAATGACATGTAAGTTGAAATTTTCTATCAAACACGGCTTCTTCTACGTTTTTCTTAACTTCATCAAATGTAATATCTAGGTTTCTATCAGCTCGATCTTTTCCTAATTCATCATATACTTTTCTATACCTCGTAGAAAACTCCCACATTGTTTTAGATGCTAATGCTCCATCATATATTCCTGCACCACCTAATTTGTCTTTTTCTATAAGAATAACTTTTTTATCAAAATCAATTGCACGCATTGCTGCTGCATATCCCGCAGGCCCACCACCAATCACACATAAATCATATCTTTCCATTCTAAGTATTTTTAACGTATTAAAAGTAATAAAAATTGTAGCTCAATTATTAGTATAACTAATTAATTTCATGGAAATGTAATCTCGAATTTTGTCCCTTCATGTTTTACAATTTTTACTTCCCCATCCAATTGCTCTACTAATGAATCTATAAGCTCTAGGCCTAAAGAGTCTGCATTTTTTATATCAATATTATTTGGTAAACCTATACCATTATCTTCTATTGACATATGGAATCTATGTTCATGTTTTAAAAGTTGAATTTTGATTTCACCTTTTAACATCTTTGGAAATGCATACTTAAAAGCATTTGAAATAATTTCATTTATAATTAAGCCACACGGAATTGCTTTTTCAATCTCAAATTGTTCTAGTTTAGTATCACTAAAATCATAGGTAACATCAATATATTCTTTATCATAAGAATAACTAAGTAAATTAACTATAGACTTAATATACTCAGCTAAATCTACATATTCTATGTCTTCCGATTTATATAGTTTTTCATGAACAAGAGCTAAGGTCTTTATTCTATTTTGAGACTCTTTAAATAAAACCCTAGATTCATCATCAGTTAAATAGTTTGATTGAAGGTTTAATAAACTTGAAATAATTTGAAGGTTATTTTTTACTCTATGATGAATCTCTTTTAACAATATATTTTTCTCATGTAAAGACTCTCTAATCGCCTCTTCAGCTCTTTTTCTTTCAAAAAAAAGTGGCACATCATAAACATCGGCCCCATTATTGGTTGATTCACTCTTCATATAATCTACAATTTTATGTGGTGGAGCCATAATAAATGTACAATTTTCATCTCCTTTAGCTCTACATGTTATTTCCACAGAGGTTAATGGAATCTCAAAACTTTGTTCACACCAACCAGAAGAGTATCCAGCACTCATTATACAAACTGGTTTTGTAGATTTTTTTCTTGACTTTATCCAACTGTCAGCTTCAAAAGAATAAGGATGATTGTATTTAAGAAAAAAATCTTCATCAGGAGATGGGTTACTTTCTTTAAGAATATCTACAAAGGCCCAACCTGAATAAGCAAAATGAATAGGCCCAGCTGATAATTTTGATATAGGATCTTTCACGTCCATTTTATCATGGAAATTCTTTGCATCTTCCAAACCCAACACATGGGCAATATCAAAAAGAAAATTTCTTCCAATGGAATAGGCCTCTTCCTCACCTTTGTCAGCATATAAATCTTTTATTTTAGTTAAAAAATCTACTGATAAAGAAGAGGCTCTAAGTAAAACATACCTTTCTTGGTTAATTTCTATAATTCCTTTTGACGGATTTGACTCTGCATTACTAAAGTACTTAGCAACTATCTTTTCTGCTTCACTAAAAATTGGTTGAAATTGTTTTGGAACATTAACAGTCTTCCCATCATTATTTGCAAAAAACTGCTGTTTTAATAAACGATTTTCTTTTTTTAATCTTTCGTTTTCCTTTTGTAAAGCAGTTAAATCCATTTAATTAATTGTAAAATCAATTCTTAAATGTAATGAAAATATATTGGAATTATATGTTATTTAAAGGACAGTAATAAATGAACTGACACTTGTTATAAATGATATTATCTAATTCAATTAATGATGCAAGTGCTAATTGAGAATAGTTTTGAGAAGCATTTCTAAAACTACCTACTTCTGTTTTCCATAAAGTAGTAATCAAATTCATATCTCCCTTAGAAGGATTTATAACATTGATAGCATTTTGAACGTTACCAGCTCCAGCATGATACACGTGCATAACTAGCAGCCTATACCACAAATCTGAGGGATTATAACTTATTCCTTGCTTAGCTAATATTCTATTCGTTTCAGGTATACAAATTGTTCTAATTAATTTCGCAGAAGCCCAAGCACTCTTATCAAAATCTTTTCTTTCATCTTGATATTTATTCACTTTTAAGCCTAAATTAATAGCAACTTTTCGCATAATTTGAAATGCCCCATAAGCTCCTACTGGTGATTTTTGTAATTTATTAGGACTTTCAATTAGCAGTATTGCTTGAGCATAAAATGGATCCACATCATTATCTTTAAATACTTGAATACCTCTTCCTATACTAGGAATAACTCCTTCAAAATCATAAAAAGCTTTTTTCCCAGATGTCATATACACATGTTCATAATCAGGTAAGCCATAATACGTTTTAACACTATCTCTAACTGCATCTTTTTGAGCTTCTGTTTGTTTATTCCAATCAACAACAGCTACTTTTTTAATAATTTGTCTAGTACTCCCTATATTTATTAATGCAGAATCACCTTCCATAGTCATTAGCTCTCTCCAAAAATGTGGCTGTGCTAAAGTATCCCAACCCTGTGTGTATAACTGTTGATTTTGAACAAAGTGATAATTTGTAGTATCATTCAAGCCTACAACTTCAACTAATTGTATTTCATTAGTAGTTGGTTGATTAAAACCAAAAGCAAAAAAGGAAAATAATCCTAAAATGAATATGTAAACTTTATTTATCATATTACTAAGGTAACTATCAATTAAACTCTTTAATTACAATATACGCATAATTATTAACATCAATTGTTTAATTACCCAATTTAACTTCTTTAGTAATTATCTTCATTGATTCAGAACTTGGCTTTACCATTCTACCTTTTTTCCTTGTATAAACCTCTATAAACTCAGCTCCAAACAACAATATTATTGATGAATAATATACCCAAATCAATAATAATACCAAGGAGCCGGCAGTTCCGTATGCTGTACCAAAACTACTTTTGCCTAAGTAAAAGCTAAAAAGATATTTTCCTATTATGAATAATATAGTTGCTAAAAATGCTCCCCTATAAATATCTTTCCATCCAACTTTTGCATCTGGTAAGACTTTATATACTATTACAAATACAGAAAACACTATAACTGTAAAACTGACTTGTTCTAAAGTTGAAATGAGGGTTATACTTTTTTCTCCAAAAATAGTAACCAAATAATCATTAAAAACAACAACTAACGTGTCTACTGACAATGAGACTAACATTAAAAATCCTATTGTTCCAATCATTGCTATTGATACCAACCTGTTAAAAAGAAATTTTAAAGCTACTCTTTTAGGTTTTGGACGAATACCCCAGATTACATTAATACCATCTTGTATTGAAGCAAAAACTG
>JARGOE010000013.1:0-24895 GCA_029210015.1 Vicingaceae bacterium | reverse complement strand
TTTGGACGAATACCCCAGATTACATTAATACCATCTTGTATTGAAGCAAAAACTGATGTAGAACCATATAAAAGCGTAGTAACCGCAAGTGCTAATGCCATATAATTAAAATCTGCTGTTTCTAAGTTTTTAATAATATTTTGGACTTGACTAGCACTAGAGCTTCCAACTAAGGAATTTATTTGATCATACAATTCACCCTTAACTGCCTTTTCTCCAAACACTGAACCTGCAACTAGAATAACCCCAATAAGTATTCCTGGCAAAGAAAAAATTGTAAAAAATGCAATAGAACCACTATAATTTAAAGAGTTGTCTACTATGAATTTAACTACTACATCCCAAATAAATTGGAATAAGTTCTTTAGTTTTTCTAACATACTGCGAAATTACTTCGTCATTATTTATTAAAATATAACATTCATCAGTTTTTCTAATTAATCTCTTTTAACTAGCGCATAAAAATCATTCTCTAAAGGTAAATACCCTTGATCATAAATAAAGTAATAAACTGTTCCTGCTTTTGTTGTGTATATACTAGTGAAATAATTAAAATCAAACCCTTTAACATCTAATTTCTGCTTTGTTACCCTACACTTATCTTTTGGGTTTAATTCTTCTAATATCCTCCAGTTTTTACGTAAACGATTATTTGTATTTCTTATAAGATTTTTAGAGTCCTTGTTTATTTTGTTGTTATAAGCATTTCTACAATAATCTGTACAAAATTTTTTATCAGACCTGCCTAAAAAAGACTCTCCACACTCTAAACATTTTTGCTTTTCCATTTTAAAACATTTGAAACAAATATAATCAATTATAATAAAATAAGCACCAAAGCCATTTTTAAACGACTACAAACAACTATAAACGAAAGCAAACATTTAGTAACCGATTAATTTTCGAAAGCTGTCTTTACTTTGCCTCATCAAATCCGAACGAATCGGGTTTTAACCAAATAAACTTTTACGTTATGAACAACTTAAAAAACAAAGTACAACTAATTGGAAATCTTGGTAACACACCAGAAGTGATTAACTTAGAAACAGGCAAGAAATTAGCAAAATTTTCTATCGCAACTAACGAGAGCTATAAAAATACAAAAGGAGAACAAATTAAAGATACACAGTGGCACAATATAATTGCTTGGGGCAAAACTGCCGACATAATTGAAAAGTATTTAGAAAAAGGAAGCGAAGTTGCAATTGAAGGCAAATTGGTTAATAGAAGCTATGATGATAAAGATGGAAACAAGCGTTACATTACTGAAATATTAGTAAATGAATTATTAATGCTTGGAAACAAAAAATAGAACTTGAATCTAATGCTAAAAAAAGCCGCACAATGAGCGGCTTTTTTTACTATAATTTTTTAAACCAACCTAACATAGGTATGGGAACTTGAATAAACTGCCCTTCACCATAAAATCCAGAAAAACCAAATTGAAACGCAGCGTCATATTTTGTTTGAAGTCGAATACCAGGTATTATAATTCCATAAATACCAGAATTATTGCTAAAATTATCTTCAACGTAAAAGAATGAATCTAATACAAAACTTGCTTTTTTACCTATTCTCGCAAGTGCACCAACTGAATAGACAGCCACACCACCTTGGTAACCATCATATGCTGCCATACCATAACCTCCTGAAAAATTAATGTTATTCCTTCTATTTCCAAAAGTTAATGCACCATATGGAAGCCCTACAAGAAAATCGGGCGCTGCCCATGAACCTGTACCAGCTAAAAGCCCTACACCTAAGTTAAGATTTTCACCAAGTTTAATACTATACTTTGCGCTACCTACAATAGGTATCCCTACCCACGAAGTCATTATTCCTAAGCTAAGATTTTTAGACACCCCAAAATGGACTTCTGGACCATACAAATTCCACAGAACATAACTCTCTCCTTTTTTTATAGGTAACCCATTAGTCGTGAAAAAATACCTAGTTGAAAAAACGTTATCGGACATAAATTCACCTTTGGAACTTAATTCACCAGCTCCTAATTCTTTCATTACTCTTATCTCAAACTTGGGAATAATTACTTCCCCTTTATCTTTTGTTTTAATTAAAACTTCTCGTGCATCTTCCTTTAAAATAACTCCCACAAACTCTCCCCCACTATTCGTTGTAATTACATATATTTTTTTCACAACAGTCTCTGATGAATCTCTATCAGCTTGAGAAAATAAAGAGTTAGGTGCAACCACACACAACAGAATTAAAATACCGATATATTTTTTCATAACACTAAAATATTTTATCTAAAAGTAACAAAAAAAGCCGCTTAATGAGCGGCTTTTTTTTATATTAAAATTTCTTTTTTTAAAAGGAAACTCCCGCAAAACAAATAAGAAACGCTAAAATAATACCTGGTAACCAAAATAATAAAGTCGCTACTAAATCAACCCAAAAATTAGTCGTAACACCATCTTCATATAAAACCACTGCTATTGGTGGTAAAAAGATACACAATACAGCTATAAGTATTTCACTTGCTCTTTTATTCGAAACAGATGACTTAGAATGATGTTGAACAGCCATTTCTTTTGAAAAACTAGGCATATCTGCCATATTAACATTTCTATTGTAATTATTCCAAGCTGCATAATCATTAATAACTGTAGTGTTTTTTTCGGTTTTTGTTATTACGTCTTCTGCTCTATTTCCTTCGATAATTACACTTGAAACAACAACTTCTTCTTCAGTAGAAGCAATAACTACATCTTCTTCTTTTTCAGATTTTGTATATGCTATTTTATTATCAACTTTACCTACTTTATCTTCATACTTAACCTCTTTAGATTTATACTTTTTCAAATATTTCCTTTTAGAAAATTGGCCTAAAATTTCACTTTCTGAACTACATGACACTAAAAATTGGCTAGCAATAAATAACGTAACCAAACCGAATACTACTTTTCTCATTTTATCAATTTTTATTAGTTAATACTTGTTAAAAGTATTCTATTTAGATGATAACCAATAAAATTAAGCTTAACACTTATCAACATAATAAACTTAAAAAATTACTTTTGCAGCCATTATGAGTTTAGAAGAAGAAATAAATAAGAGAAGAACATTCGGTATCATTTCTCACCCAGATGCTGGTAAAACTACTTTAACTGAGAAGCTATTATTATTTGGTGGTGCTATCCAATCTGCAGGAGCTGTAAAATCTAATAAAATTAAAAAAGCTGCTACATCCGATTTTATGGAAATAGAGAAACAAAGAGGTATTTCTGTTGCTACTTCTGTAATGGCATTTAATTATAAAGACACTAAAATAAATATACTAGATACTCCTGGACATAAAGATTTTGCTGAAGATACTTACAGAACACTTACTGCAGTCGATAGTGTGATTATGGTAATTGATTGTGCCAACGGTGTAGAGGCTCAAACAAAAAAACTGATGGAAGTTTGCCGTATGCGTAACACTCCTGTAATTGTTTTTATTAATAAGATGGACCGTGAAGGTCAGGATGCTTTTGATTTATTAGATGAAATTGAAAACACTCTTGATATTAAAGTTAGACCTTTAAGTTGGCCGATAGGAATTGGTGCAACCTTTAAAGGGGTGTACAATATGCATGAAAAACATCTTAATTTATTTGATAGTAATAAAACTAAAATTGAACAAGATATAGTTTCAATTAAAAATCTAGATGATCCTGCCTTAACTGATAAAATTGGTGAGCAAGCAGCTGATAAACTTAGAGAAGATGTAGAGTTAATAGAAGGCGTTTATGATGAGTTTGATGAAGAAAAATATAAAAGTGGAGAAATAGCACCTGTATTTTTCGGAAGTGCTTTAAATAACTTTGGAGTTCAAGAATTATTAGACACTTTTATTAAAATTGCTCCCTTCCCTAGGAGTAGAGAAACCAATGTAAAAGTGGTTAATCCTACGGATAAGGATTTTAGTGGTTTTATTTTTAAAATACATGCTAACTTAGATCCTAAACATCGAGATAGAATTGCCTTTTTAAGAATTTGTTCTGGTAAATTTGAAAGAAACAAATTTTATCAACATGTAAGGATAGACAAAAAGGTTAGGTTTAATAATCCAACCAGTTTTATGGCGCAAGACAAAAGCGTTATTGATGAAGCTTTCCCTGGTGATGTAATTGGATTATATGATACTGGTAATTTTAAAATTGGTGATACACTTACTGAAGGAGAAAATATGGAGTTTCAAGGTATCCCTAGCTTCTCTCCTGAAATATTCAAGGAGCTTATCAATAAAGATCCTATGAAGACTAAACAGTTAGAAAAAGGTATTCAACAATTAACTGATGAAGGAGTTGCTCAATTATTTATACAGCAACCTGGTAATAGAAAAATTGTAGGTACTGTTGGAGAATTGCAGTTTGAAGTAATTCAATACAGATTAAAGCATGAATATGGTGCTAGCGCTGAGTTTCAACCTAAAAATTTCCATAAAGCTTGTTGGATGACATCTGATAATGATGAAAAGATTGATGAATTTGCAAGAAGAAAAGCACAGTATATTGCTAAAGATAAAGATGATAATTATGTTTTCTTAGCACAAACAGCTTTCTTATTACAAAGTGCTGAAGCAGATTACCCTGAGATAACATTCCATACAACTTCAGAATTTAAGAGAGCTATAGCTTAATCTAATCTTTTAAAATATCATCAAGTCTTTCATGGTATTCATGAAAGGTATTAAGGTTATTATGTGAGCCATCTTTAATAGTATACAATACTATATTGTCTGAAAGTTTTTCTAATCGAGTACTTGAGTTATAAGGTACAGTTTCATCTTCAGTTCCATGAAACATATAAACAGGAACCTTTACATCAGGTAACAATTTATCTGTTTTAAACTGATAGTGTAACAAAATAGAATTAGGTAAATACGGGTAATGAAACTTCGAAACATCATAAAAATTATAATAAGGAGTTTCTAAAATTAAAAGTTTTGGATGGTTATCATATGCTAAATGAGCTGCTATTCCAGTCCCTAAAGAATTTCCGTAGATAATAATATCCCTCTCCTTATAGTCGTAAATAAGCTTTTTATATATCAATATAGCATCACTATATAGCATTTTTTCATTTTTTATATTTCCACTACTCTTCCCGTAACCTCTATAATCATACATTAACACATCATAACCTCTAGTAGTAAAATCGACTGCCTTAGCACCCCACAATTCTAGATTGCCAGCATTTCCGTGATGATAATATATAATACCTTTAGAATTTTTAGCTTTAAAATGTAGCATATTAATCGTTTCACCATCTTCAGTTTTCATGTTCATTTCTTCAAAATCATCTTCAAAGTTAAAATGATGTTTATCCGAAAGTTTTTCAGGGTGAAAAATTAGGCTCTCTTGAAAAATATAAACAGCAATTCCCAACCCAACTAGTACCGCTGGCACGATTATTATTATATATATTAAAAATTTTGGCAAGTTAATAGATTGTTAATATCCTTTAATTTGTGATAAAGATATAATATAATATTAACTTTGATATCAAGTAAACACTCATAAAATATGAAGAAATTTTTATACTTAATAGTTATCTTAATTCTAAGCTCTACTGCTTTTTCTCAAAAAGATGAATTTAAAATAAAAATGAAGATTGATGGCATGCAAGATTCGGCATGTTATTTAATTAATTATTTTGGAAGTCAAAGGTATTATAAAGACACAGCCAATTTTGATAAAAATGGAGTTGTTATTTTTTCAGGACCAAAACATCACCAAGGTGGAATTTATGGGGTTTTTACTGGCGGTAAATTATTATTTGAAATTGTTTTAAACAATGAACCAATTATAGATTTAGTTACCGATACAACTGATTACATAGGCTATATGAAGGTTATCAAATCAGAAGAAAATAAGCTCTTTTTTGAACATCTAAAATTTATAACAAAACATCAAAAAGACTCTGAGCCTCTTAGAAGAAAAATACAAGACAAAAATTTAAGCGAAAAAGAACGGAAAGAAGTTTCAGAACAATTAACTCAAATTGGTGTTGATATTAACAAATATAGGCTAGGTATTATTGACAAACATCCTAAATCATTAGTCTCTGTTATATTTAAAACAATGAAAGAGCCAGAAGCTCCAGCTTTTGAAGAAATAAAAAATGATTCTACAAAACGATATACCAAATACATTTACATTAAAGATCATTATTTTGATGATGTTGATTTTTCTGATGCAAGAATAAATTACACTCCGTTGTATCACAATAAAATAGAAAAATTCTTTAAACAGGTTGTTATTCCCGCTCCAGATTCTATTATAAAAGAAGCTGATATATTGATAGCTAGATCTAAAGCAAATAATGAAATATTTAAATATACAGTTCACTATTTATTAAGCCATTATGAACGATCTAAAATCATGGGAATGGATGCAGTTTTTGCACACATTGGATTAAACTATTATACGCATG
The DNA here is from genome assembly GCA_029210015.1 of Vicingaceae bacterium. Lineage (GTDB taxonomy): Bacteria > Bacteroidota > Bacteroidia > Flavobacteriales_E > Vicingaceae. Next base: position 18,451 of record JARGOE010000013.1, on the reverse strand, counting down.
AATTAGCTTTTTGGGCTGATTCTACCCAGATAGAAAAAGTACAGGAAAGAGCAAGGAAAATAACTCCTTTAGTTTTAGGTAAGAAAGCTATTAACTTGAGCCTATTAGATACCAACAACAAGTGGCAACAGCTTTATAAGGTTGAATCAGAATATACAGTTTTAGTTTTTTGGGATCCAGATTGTGGTCATTGTAAAAAAGAGCTACCTAAACTATCTGAATATACTGATTCTTTAAAAGCTCATATAGGTATTACAGTTTATGCTGTTAGCTCTCATCATAATGAAGAATGGAAAAAGTTTATTAAGGATAATAAATTAGATTTTATAAATGTAGCTGTTCCTCAAGAGGTTTATAAAGATGAAAAAATTGCTACCGAGTATGTTATAAAAGGATATACTGATTTGCGAAGTTTAAATTACCATCAAACCTATGATGTATATAGTACTCCTCAAATATATTTGTTAGATAAGACTAAAAAAATATTAGGTAAAAAGTTAGATACTGAACTTCTTAAAGAAGTAATTAAGAAGGAAGAAACAAAAAGAGCCAACATTAAATAGTTCATAAAAAACGCTTTGAAATTTCAAAGCGTTTTTTTGTTATGTTAACTTTACCAAAAATTGGTAAATGAAAAGATTTATTCCAGCTATAATCGTCACAATAATAGGTATAACTATTGCCTTTTTCATGATAGACAGGCCTAAAAAACTTAAGGTTTATAACCCAATAGATATTAATCCAGATTTAGTTGATGAGTCTATACAAAACGTTGATAAATACCACCGTGTTGGTTCATTTAAACTGACCAACCAAGATGGAAAAACTACTACCGAAAATGATTACAGAAACAAAATTTATATTACTGATTTCTTTTTTGTAACCTGCCCTACTATATGCCCTAAGATGACTGACCAGATGCATAGAGTTTATAATGAATTTAAAGATAATAATGACATTATGTTTCTTTCTCATACTGTTATGCCTGAAGCAGACTCCGTACCCGTTTTAAAAGAATATGCCAATAAATTAAAGGTTACTTCAAATAAATGGAATTTTGTTACAGGAGATAAAAAACAAATTTACAACCTTGCCAGAAAAACATATTTTGCAGCTATTACAGAAGGCGATGGTGGAGTAAATGATTTTATTCATACTGAAAATTTTGTGCTAGTAGACAAAGAAAAAAGACTTAGAGGTTTTTATGATGGTACATCAAAAGAAGATGTTGACAGACTAATTAGAGATATTAATGCGTTATTATACGAGTATAAGGACAATTAAATAAGAAAAAGGTATGAGGTTTATATTCAAATTAATTAGTGTTTTAGTCATTTTATTTATACTGCTATCATGCAATAAAAAAATTGATCAAAACAGCATGTTTCATGGGAGGTCTCATAAAACAAAAAAGAAAGGTATTTATGATGCTGGGCTTAACTCAAAAAAGTCCATTAGTGTTCAAATAAAGAAAGATTACGACAAACAGACTAAGTATGATGCTAACCCAAAAAAGGCTGCTAGAAAGGCTGATAAGGAAATGCAAAAGAAAAAACGAGCTTCTCAAAAGAAACGTGATAAATACAACAAAAAACGTAGAGTAAAAGTTAAAACTACAAAAGGTAAATCAGGAGGAGATTTATAAACTATTTAGGATATTCAATTCTAATATGATAAATGTTCATTAATTTTTTAATGAACATTTTTTTTAGAGTTGTTACATCTCTAAAAGTAATATTTGTATTAATAAATTGATTTTGTGCAACCTGACTATCTATAATACCATTAACTAAATTAGAGATACTATCTCCGTCATATTTTTTTAAACTACGAGACGCTGCTTCTACAGAATCCGCCATCATCAATACAGCTGTTTCTTTAGAGTAAGGTATTGGTCCTGGATATTCAAAAATACTCTCATCAATCTCTTCATCTGGATTTTCATTTTTATACATTCTCAAGAAATACTGTGTCTTGGTAGTTCCATGGTGAGTACGAATAAAATCAATTATCTGCTCTGGCAACTTATATTCTTTAGCTAACTCTATTCCCTTAATTACATGGTTAATAATTATATCAGCGCTTTCTTCATATCCCAATTCGTCATGTGGATTAACTCCTGTGCTTTGATTTTCTATAAAGTAAGCAGGTGCATACATTTTCCCTATATCGTGATATAATGCTCCCGTTCTTACTAACAAAGGGTTTCCTCCTATTTCTTGAATGGCTTCTTCAGCCAAATTAGATACTTGCAATGAATGCTGGAAAGTACCTGGTGCTTTTAAATTTAACTCTTTTAACAACTTATTATTTGTATCTGAAAGTTCTAATAAAGTAACATCAGAAACATAACCGAATATTTTCTCAAACAAATAAATTAAAGGATAAGTTAGCAAAGTAAACCCTGCAGCAATTCCAAACCAACCAAAAGCATCCCAGTTTATAGTATCAATGCTAGTTTCTTGAATTAGCGACAAGCCAAAATAAGATACCGAAATAACCAACATAATAATTATGGCCGTATAAAAAAGCTCTGCACGTTTATTAACTCTTAATACTGTAAATATGGTTACAATACCAGTTATAGACTGCAATAAAATAAATTCAAATGGATTTGGAACAAAAAAACTGATAATAAATATCGTAACTAAAAAGACAAACAAGGCCAATCTTTTTCCAAAAAATGTACTAACTAATAGTGGAATAATGCAAAATGGGATTACATAAACACTAGTGTTTTCAAACTTTAAAACCAGTGCAGTAATTGCTATAAAACCTACAATTATTATAAGTAGAAACCCTAAATCAAAATTATTATAAAATACATTTCTACTGACTGATTTTAAGAAAACAAATAAAGCGTAAAATAAAACCAACATCATAATAGACTGGCCTATTATAAGCCATAGTGATTGATTCTCATTTCCTAATTTACTTTCATATTCTGTTTTTAAAGATTGTAAAATATTGAACTTTTCATCATTTACAATTTCTCCCTTTGAAATTATTTTTTGCTTTTCAAAAAATCCACCTTTAACCAAAGAGATACTTGATAATTCATCATTCAAATCTTTTTTAGTTAGGTCTTTATTAAAAATAACATTTTGTTTTAATTGACTTTCTACAGCTTCTAAAACAAAATTATTAGAATTATTACCTAAGCTAGAAGCAACAAAATCATAAGAAGACTTTATCGTAAATAAATTACCTAACTCTAATTCTTCAACCTCATTATTCCCATTCATTATTAAAACTACATACCCCTTACTCTTACCTTCCAGCTCATCAATCAATTGAATAATACCTTTTTGATAGATTGTATCTAAATACTGTTTTGCCAGAGAAAAAGACTGTTGTTTTAAATCAGTATTTGCAGAATCTTTCCAATTTTCATCAAACCATTTTTTTAAATCTTGTGGCACTTTATTTAAAACCTCATAATCAATATTAAAATAGAGTGATTGCTGTTTTTTAATGGCCTGTTTCTCAAATGCTATCTCATCATTTGTTTTATTAATAGCAAAATCAAAAGGAGCTAATAAATCTTGGTGAACCCAGGGTTTGTTTTTTTGAAATTCATATTTAAACTTCCCTTCTTTTGGAAATAAAAACACAATAACAATAACTGAAAGCAGCATCAAAAACAACTTAAAAATAAGTTCATGCTGATTTCTTACTTTATTTATAAAATTGGTTTTCATAGAGTTATACCTATTAGCTATCATTTAAAGCTAAACAAAAATACATATTTGGATATTAAATGCTTAAAGCCCTTTATTTTAATCACGAAATAATTAACTTCGTGAGCATAAAATTTATCAAAACAATCTTATTATATTATTATGAAAGAAGTATATATCATATCAGCAGTAAGAACTCCAATAGGGAGTTTTATGGGAAGTTTGTCAACTGTAGAAGCTCCAAAATTAGGCGCTACAGCAATTAAAGGTGCTTTAGCAAAAGCTAATATAGATGCAAGTAAAGTTGATGAAGTTTTTATGGGGAATGTTTTACAAGCTAATGTAGGACAAGCACCAGCTCGACAAGCTGCAATGTTTGCAGGTTTGAATGAAAGTGTACCATGTACAACAGTTAATAAAGTTTGTGCTTCTGGTATGAAGTCTATCTCTTTAGGAGCTCAAAGTATTATTGCTGGAGATAACGACTGTGTAGTTGTTGGTGGAATGGAAAATATGAGCCTAGTACCTCATTATTTTAATGCTCGTAATGGCGTTAAATTAGGTGATGTAAAAATGATTGATGGAATGGTTAAAGATGGTTTAACTGACGTTTACAACAGAGTTCATATGGGGGTTTGTGCTGAGAAATGTGCTACAGAAAAGAATATCTCTAGAGAAGAGCAAGATGCTTTCGCTATAGAATCTTATAATCGCTCTGCAGCTGCATGGGATGCAGGAAAGTTTAACGAAGAAATTGTTCCTGTAGAAGTGCCTCAAAGACGAGGTGATGCTATTATCGTAAACAAAGATGAAGAATACAGCAATGTGAAAATGGAAAAGATACCTACTTTACGTCCAGTATTTGATAAAGAAGGAACAGTAACAGCTGCAAACGCTTCAACATTAAACGATGGAGCTTCTGCCCTAGTTTTAATGAGTAAAGAGAAAATGGAAGAATTAGGGTTAACTGCTATTGCTAAAATAGTAAGTTATGCTGATGCTGCCCAAGCTGCAGAATGGTTTACAACTGCACCTTCATTAGCAGTACCTAAAGCATTAAAAAAAGCTAACTTATCAGTAGCAGATATTGATTATTGGGAATTAAATCAAGCATTTTCTGTTGTTGGAATAGCTAATACTAAAGAATTAGGATTAGATTCAGCTAAAGTTGATGTAAACGGTGGAGCTGTTGCTTTAGGTCATCCTCTTGGAAATTCTGGTTCAAGAATTATCGTAACCTTAATTAATGTTTTAAAACAAAACGGAGGAAAACTAGGTGCTGCTGGAATATGTAATGGTGGTGGTGGTGCTTCGGCAATGGTTATTGAGAACTTATAATCAAAAATTTAAACTTAGAGGTTAGCATTAGCTAATCTCTAAGTTAAATATATCCCATGAAATACGGAATTTGTCATTTAAGTGTTGTGCCTTGTAGGTTAGAGCCTTTCGATAGTAGCGAAATGGTTACACAATTGCTTTTTGGGGAAACTGTAAAGATTTACGAAGAGAAAAAGAAAAGTTGGAGAAGAGCAAAAACTGCTTACGATGATTACGACTGCTGGATAGATGAAAAACAAATAACATATATTAGTTTAGAAGAGTTTGAGGCTGTAAATAATGCTAAAGCTATTACTGAACTAGTAACTGTTATAGAAAACAAAACCAGTGAGCTTTTTACTCCCATCTGTATGGGTAGTAGTTTACCCAACCTAAACAAACAAACTGTTACAATTGGAAGTCAAGAATTTGAATACAACGGACAAAGTGTTAACACATCAGAATCTATTGCAAAAGCTAAAATAGTTGAAAATGCAATGATGTATTTAAACGCGCCTTATCTTTGGGGAGGTCGATCTCCTTTTGGTATAGATTGTTCTGGTTTTACTCAAGTAGTTTATAAATTAAATGGCTATAAACTTCCTAGAGATGCATCACAACAAGCTGAAATAGGCCAAACACTTAGTTTTATTGAAGAATCTGAGAGTGGAGATTTAGCTTTTTTTGACAATGAAGAGGGCAACATTATTCATGTTGGAATAATGCTAGAAAACAATAAAATTATACATGCTTCAGGAAATGTTAGAATAGACAAAATAGATCATCAAGGAATCTTTAATGTTGATACTGGTGATTACTCTCACAGATTGAGGCTGATAAAAAAAGTATTGTGATCCGTATTAAATAATTAAAATTGATTTTTTAAGGTTATTTTAAATACAATTTTACTTCATTAAAGTTACATACCCAGTAACAAGTTTTTCTTCGTCATTACAAACATCAGTGTATTTTAACTCATAAAAATATACTCCGGAGTTATGACTTCCTCCATCCCAATGAGCAGTTGCATCAGTTCCTTCATAAACTGAAACTCCCCATCGGTTGTAAATTTTTACACTGAAATCTTTAGTCCCATCAACTCCAACAAACTCTAACTTATCATTCATTCCATCACCATTAGGTGAAAATACGTTTGGAATTATACCTTCAGTTGTTTTAACTTCTGTAAAGATAACTTCATTAGATATCGTCTGAGTTTTATTACACAAGAAGTTATATGCAGTCATAGTAATATTGTATGTACCAGGAAGAGTATAAATGTATATGGTAGAATCAACATTTATTATTTGCGTGCCATCTCCTAAATCCCAAACTAAAGAGTCTGCACCTGTTCCTGTAAAGTTTAATTCTACTAAAAAAGAATCAGAACCACACAATGGTGGTGGATCAAAATCAAGAGTAGCAGAAAATGGTGGTGCTTTTGTTAATTGAACATTGAAATAAGCAGTATCTGCTATATTACAAGTAGATGAATCAATAGCAACATACATCACTACATAAGTTCCTGAATCTTGATAAGTATAACTAGGATTAGACAGCACTGATGTTCCTAATCCATCTCCAAAATCCCAATAACTGTTAGGTGGTGTAGGAGTGTTACCACTAAAATTAACTACATAAGGAGAATCACAAAGTAATATATTTGGAGGAACAGTTGCATTTACAGCTGTAAAAACAGGATTATATTCTACTGTATCAATAATTGTATAAGAGTTACCACACAAGGTGTCATAAGCTTCAAATGTTATAATATAGGTTCCAGGTATAGTATAATAATAGGTTATTGATGTATCATTTGTAAATATAGAACCATCCCCCATATTCCAGAACAAACTGTCTGCTCCTGATCCTGTAAAGTCTAACTGAACTAGCATACTGTCATCACAAGGATCGTATGGTGGAAAAGAAAACTGTGCAATTAAGCTGTCATTTTGAATAACTTCAACATTAAAATAAACTGTATCAGCAATATTACAAGTAGAAGAATCAATAGCTACATACATTACCACGTAAGTCCCTGTATCTTGATATGTATATGCAGGATTAGCTGCAGTATCAGTACCCATACTATCTCCAAAGTCCCAATAATGATTTGGGGGAACTGGATTAGAGCTTGTGGTAAAGTTTACGGTATAAGGAGCCCCACATAAAGTTAAATTAGGCGGAGCTGTTGCATTTGCTGTAACTCCTTGAAAATCTAATCCAATTTTTATTGCCCCAAAATTACAGTTTGAAGAGCCATTAGTACTCGAATAAGCTGATGGTGAAGTTGGAAAATTACTATTACCACAAGCAGCGCAAACACCTTCGTAAATTGTTCCTTTTTTATCAAACCTACTAGTTCCTCCATCAACATGTTCAGCTGCTGAAGAACTTCCAAAATAAGTTCCATATAGTAAATTTTGAGCATCTCTATCTAACACTATAAAATAAAAATCACTACCGTCTGTGGTAGATTGTATAGCATTAGGTGTAATAGGCATATTAAAAGTGTTACCACCCGCAGAGTTTACACTTCCTCCCCATCCACCTACATAAATATTATCACAATTGTCAACTAAAAATGCTGTAAGTGAAATATTTATATTACTACTATTTACACTACCAAATACAGTGCTAAAATCTGTCACTGTTAAGTTATTATTTAGTTTATGAATAAACTGATTAGCTCCAACATTACTATAACTACCAGAAGTAACTGGATAATTTCCATTTGTTTGACCGACAACATAAACATCTAAATCATCATCTAATTCTAAAATATAAGTTTGGTCATAAGAATTTGTCCCTAAATAAGTTAAAGCGGAAAGTGCTCCATTAGATTCATCTAATCTTAAAACAAATCCATCAACACCACCAGAGTTTGTTGGTCCAACAACACCTGTAGTAGTAGCAAGATTAGTACTTTGTGTTCCTCCACATATAAAAGCGGCATTATTTGTATCATCAACTCTAATCGAGTAAGCTGCATCCCCAGCTGAACCACCTATATATGTTGACCATATCAAAGTTGTAAGGTTTGAATTGAATTTAGCAGAAACACCATCTTCACCTCCAAACTGAGTAGGACCATATACCCCTAAAGTAGTTGGAAAATTATTTGATAATGTTGAAGATGCGATATAAATATCTTCAGCAGCATCTAGTATTACCTCACCTCTTGCATGGTCAGCATAATTATATTTTAAACTATTATTTAATGAAAATCCGTCATTAGCACTTCCGCCAAGATAAGTACTACCAATTAGTGCAGCTCCAGTACCATCTAATTTTGTAATAAAAATATCTGTTCCATTACCATAGGTAATACCATCTTCAGTAATAATTGACCCTCCATTAAATGTTTGTCCATATGCACCTGTAGTTGTTGGAAAATTATTTGATGATGTTACCCCCAAAATCACAAGGTTACTATCAGCATCTGTAACTAAACTATGTGGCTGATCAGCATCACTACCACCTATATATGTAGAATACATTATTGCTGTTCCCGAAGGATTAAACTTTGTTATTACAGCATCTACATTACCTCCAAATGTAATATCATAAGCTCCTACAGAAGTAGGATATCCGGCACCAAAAGCGATACTACCACCATAAAAATTTTCATTATTATCATAAGTTGCAGTAAAACCCCAATTATCAGCCGAAGAGCCTGTAAGTGTTGAGAAAATCCAAGTTGGATCTATAACTAACTCTTTATTTTTGTTATATCCTTTTGGGAAATTATATGTTATTTCTGTTCCATTTAAATCAAATTCACATGGCACGTTTACTTTTTTATTATCTACCATTTGATAGGCAAATGGTTTCATCTCCTTTACCACTCCTGTTGAAAGTGAAATAACTAATACTCCATTTTCTAATTTAAGAGTTTCTACATTTTCATAATCAACTTTAATATCAGTAACATCGCCTCCAACCCCTACAATAAAGTCATATTTTAAGTTATCATTTATACTATAAACATCTACATCGATATTGTTGTACAAGTTTTTATATGATATTCCTTCATAAGAATTAACTCCAATAGCCCACTTAGACTGGTCATTTCCTTTAAAGTAATTTTTATGATAAGCTAACTTATGAGTTGTAACAATAGTACTTTGAGTATTTGAATTAGAAAAACTCATGGAGTAAGAATGCTTCCTTATTTTAAAAGGCACCTTACTTAGCTTTTCTTTATCCTTATCATGATGTCTAATTTCATCTAATCTAGCAATATCATCAGCGGAATACATGTCAAAAGTAAACTTATTAGCCTCAAAATAAATATCACCAATATGAAGTTTTGTATGGTATTTAACTGTTTGATTAAGCTGACCTTTATTTTCAGTAAAATGATAGTCAGATTGTTGTTTTCCATGTGCTAAAGCAACAATACTAATTAAAAAACAAAAGGCAACATTAAATAATCTTTTCATATCTATAAATTAAAATCTAATTTATAAAATAAGACATTTTTTTTAGATGAAAAGTTGCATAGAAGAAACTAAATATACTTTACTTAAAAAAAGAAGTGTTTAATTTATGTGCAAATTATTTTTTTGAAAAATATTTACAAAAGTGTGTGATTTTACACTCATTACATTTTGGCTTACGTGCCATACAAACATACCTACCATGTAAAATCAACCAATGATGAGCTAATGGAATTACATCATCAGATAAATGCTTCACTAACTGTTCTTCCGCTTGTAAAGGGTTTTTAGCATTAATAGTTAATCCTAACCTATCAGCAACTCTAAACACATGAGTATCTACCGCCATAGTTGGCTTATTATAAATTACACTGGCAATTACATTGGCTGTTTTTCTTCCAACCCCTGGCATTTTCTGTAACTCATCTACATCAGATGGAACAACATTATTAAAATCATTCACCAACATTTTAGCCATACCAACTAAATGTTTTGCTTTATTATTTGGATAACTAATACTTCTAATATATTCAAACACCTCTTCCACATCTGCTTCAGCTAAAGAGGCTGCTTCTGGAAAGCGTCTAAACAAATCTTTAGTAACAATATTTACACGTTTATCTGTGCATTGTGCTGACAAAATAACTGCAACTAATAATTCATAGGGATTAGTATATTCTAACTCTGTTTCAGCTATTGGTTGGTGTTTCCTGAAGTATTTTACAAATTCTTGAAAGCGTTCTTTTTTTGTCATAAAACAAAAATACATTTTTCAGGTGTTTTTAATTCACTACTTTTATTTTCTGTTAATTATTATGACCGAATTTTTAATTTCAATAGTCTATTTTTTAGTATTCTGCTTTATTATTAGTAGGACAAAATATTTCAAGGATACTATTATTCCAAGGCATTGGTTTATTTTGCTATTTAGCCTTAAAGTTGTTATAAGTATAATACTTACAGCAATTTATACTCATTATTACAAGGATAGAGAAACTGCAGATATTTTTAAATATTTTGATGACAGCAAGATAATGTTTGATGCACTTGGAAATAATCCTATAGATTATATAAAAATGCTATTTGGATTAGATAATGATAATATTTATTTCACTACAAAGTACTACAAAAATATGGGGCATTGGATTCGACCTTATGGTAATGAATTGTTTAGTGATAGTCATGTAATTATACGATTTAATGCATTTGTAAGGTTATTCTCATTTGGCTTTATTCAAGTACATAATATTTTTATAAACTTTATTACCTTAAGTGGATTAACAGCAATATACAAAGCTTTTAAACCCTATTTAGTAAATAAAGAAAAGGCTCTTTTTTATTCTATAGCTTTATTACCTTCATTACTTTTTTGGGGCTCTGGGCTATTAAAAGAAGGCTTAATATTATTTGGATTTGGATTTCTTACGCTCCACTTTTTTAGAATTCACAAACAATTTAATTTTATCTCTATACTAGCAATTATAGTTTCATGCTTAATCATTACTTACACCAAGTTTTACCTTTTAGCAGCACTTATCATTCCTTTATTTGGTTACACTATAAATAAACTTTTAAAAAAGAAATCTTATGTTGGCTACTTAATATCTGGACTAACCATATTAATTATAACATATATTCTACAACATGTTAATCCTAATTGGAATATAGTTAATATAATTGCAAACAAGCAACAAACGTTCTCTCGTTTTATTATTGAAGTTGAGACTAACAGTGGTTTCCTTTTACCAGAACTAAACAATACTATATCTATTATAAAAAATATTCCTAATGCGTTAAATAACACATTAATACGCCCATATCCTTGGGAATGTAAATCACCTTTTGTTTGGTTAAGTTTATCAGAAAACATTCTAATTTTAAGTCTTATACTTATAGCTTTTTTATTTAGAAAAAGGAATAACAATAATTATAACATTATTTATTTTTCTTTAATCTTTTCCATTAGCTTAATCATCTTAATAGGATTAACAACACCTGTTTTTGGTGCAATTGTTAGGTATAAAATACCTGCAGTTTTATTTCTATTAATTGGACTAATTACAATACTAGATATTGAAAAACTAAAAAGTAAATTTACCTGGTTAAATAAAATTTTATGATAAACACATATTTAAAAATAATTGCTTTATTCTTAATCTCAATCATTACTTATAGTTGTGAGCCTAACAAGGAAAACCAAGTAGATTTAGTGGTGCACAATGCTAAAATTTACATGGTAAATAATGCCTTTGATATTGCAGAAGCTATGGCAATTAAAGATGGAAAAATAGTTGCTATTGGACCAGAAAATGAAATTTTAAACAAGTATCAATATGTTGCTAAAAACATTATTGATGCCGAAAAAAAAGTTATTTACCCAGGATTTATTGATGCACATTGTCATTTTGTTGGTTATTCTCAAAACTTAAAACAGGTTAATTTAGTTGGTACTAAATCATTTAAAGAAGTTATTGATAGAGTTAAAGATTTTTCAGATAAAAATAATACTGAATGGATTATAGGAAGAGGTTGGGACCAAAATGATTGGGATATAAAAGAATTTCCAACAAGGTTTAAATTAGATAAACTATTTCCAAATAAGCCAGTTTTTTTAACTCGAATTGATGGTCATGCTGCGTTAGCTAATGAAGCTGCTTTTAAAATTGCTAAGATTTCTCCAAACACAAAAATTGATGGTGGAATTATTACTTATCAAATTGAACAAAACGGAAACTCAATAAAATTTAATCACACTGAACTTACAAACTTTAAAAGCAATGCTCCAAAAGCAACTGGAATACTAATCGATAATGCAATAGATTTAGTTAGCCAACATATTCCGAAGGTAGATAATGAAGCTTTAGCGGAATCATTATTATTTGCCCAACACAAGCTATTTGAAGTTGGTGTAACTACAGTTGATGATGCTGGTTTAGGAAAAGACACCATAGATTTAATAAACGAACTGCAACAACAAGGAAAGTTAAACCTTAAAGTATATGCTATGATTAGTGGTAATGAATCTAATCTTGAGTACTACCTTAAAAATGGGCCTTTCAAAACAGATAAGCTAAGCGTTTGTTCTTTTAAATTTTATGCTGATGGCGCTTTAGGCTCTAGAGGTGCTTGTTTACTTCAACCATACTCTGATGTGTTAGAGCCTCATCATGGTCTATTAATAAAAGATGAAGCTTTTTTTAAAAAATATGCTCCCCTACTTTATGAAAAAGGATTTCAAATGAATACTCATTGTATTGGAGATTCAGCAAACCGAATGATATTAAATGTTTATGCTGATGTTTTAAAAGGTGTAAATGATAAACGTTGGAGAATTGAACATGCACAAGTTATAGATGGAAATGATTTTGAGAAGTTTAAGAAATTTACAATCATACCCTCAATTCAATCAACCCATGCTACATCAGATATGTATTGGGCTGAAGAACGACTAGGAAATGAAAGAGTACATGGAGCTTATGCATATCAGACATTGTTACAACAAAATGGTATTGTAGCATTAGGTACTGATTTCCCTGTAGAAGGAATAAGTCCCTTTGCAACTTTTTATGCTGCAGTTGTTAGGAAAGATGCTAAAGGATTTCCTGAAGGAGGATTTCAAACTAAAGATGCTCTTTCTCGAAAAGAAGCACTCAAAGGGATGACTATCTGGGCTGCTGTTGCTAATTTTGAAGAAAATGAAAAAGGGAGTCTTGAAGTTGGTAAAGCTGCAGACTTTATAATACTCAATAATGATATAATGGAGTCTAATGAAGATCAAATACTATCTACAAAAGTTCTACAGACCTTTATTGATGGAATTAATGTATATAAAAGAGATTAATTATGCCAGAAGTACAAGAGATTATTAACCAACCTTTAATAACTAATGATGCAGTCGTTTTTGGATTACTAGCATTGTGTTTAGGAATTGTTTTTTATACATCACAACAAAAAGGTTTAAAATGGTTTTATAAAATAATACCTGCATTATTAATGTGCTATTTACTTCCTGCTTTACTAAGTACATTTAATATCATTTCTCCTAAAACATCAGGGCTGTGGCCAATAGCTAAAAATTATTTTTTACCCGCCTCATTAATACTAATGACTTTAAGCACTGATTTAAAAGGCATTATAAAACTTGGCCCAAAAGCATTAATAATGTTTGGAACTGCTACAGTTGGTATTATTTTAGGAGGGCCTATTGCTATATTAATAACATCTACATTTTCTCCTGACACTGTTGGTGGTGCAGATTTTGATGCAGTATGGAGAGGCCTAGCTACATTAGCTGGTAGTTGGATTGGTGGTGGAGCAAATCAAACTGCTATGCTAGAACTTTATCAATTTAATGTAGATAAATATGGGGCAATGTTAGCTGTTGATGTTGTTGTAGCTAATATATGGATGGCTTTCATTCTATTGGGAGCAGGTAAAGCTGAAAAAATTGACAATTGGTTAAAAGCAGACTCTTCATCTATTGACACTTTAAAAAATAGAATGGCTAATTATTCAGCTAGTGTTGAAAAAAAGTTTACACTAACAGATTTAATTAAAATTATAGCAATAGCTTTTGGAGGTGTTGGCTTAGCACATTTTTTAGCTGAACTATTTGGTGGATGGGCAACAGCAAGCAGTATGAAAGATAGCGTACTGGCAAGCCAATTCTTCTGGGTTGTTGTTATTTCTACGACAGTTGGTCTTACTTTATCATTTACAAAAATGAGAAGACTCGAAGGAGTTGGTGCTTCTAAAATTGGTAGTGGATTTATTTATATACTAGTAGCCATTATTGGAATGAAAATAGACTTGTCTGAGCTTGTAACTTATTGGGATTTTATAATTGTAGGGTTAATTTGGATGGCCTTTCATGTTGGCCTATTATTTTTGGTAGCCAAACTAATTAAAGCTCCTTTTTTCTTTTTAGCTGTAGGCAGTAAAGCTAATGTTGGTGGTGCAGCCTCAGCACCAGTAGTTGCCTCTGCTTTTCACCCTAGCTTAGCTCCAGTTGGTGTATTATTAGCTGTATTAGGATACGCTCTTGGAACTTATGGCGCTATTATTTGTGCTACATTAATGGAAATGGCATCATAGCTATTTTACAGCTATAGCAGAAATTTCAACATTCACATTTTTAGGTAAACATGCTACTTCAACTGTTTCTCTAGCAGGGAAGTTATCAGTAAAGTATTTACCATAGACCTCATTTATTCTAGAGAAATTACTCATATCTGAAATAAATATTGAACATTTTATAACATTACTAAAATCCATACCTACTTCATTTAACAATCCTTCAATATTTTCCATAACTAATTTAGTTTCAATCTCAATTGTATCCATTTCTAAATCACCCGTTGAAGGGTTGATAGCTATTTGTCCAGATGTATATAACATATTACCAACCAAAACAGCTTGGCTATATGGCCCTATAGGTTGAGGAGCATTATTACTTGATATTGTTTTTTTCATAACTTCTTATATCTTTGATAATGACAAATATCATTATTTATTTAACATCCGAGGACTATCTTAGTTAGATACTTATACACTAAATATATGAAAAGAATAACTCTTATACTATCGACTTTATTTATTTTATTCTCTTTAACTACCCCTACAATCACATTTGCAAAGCAGGCTGTTAATGAAAGTATAGAAAATCATGACGAATCTTTAAACCAATCTCACTCTGAAAATAGTGAGGTACATGCAGAAGAACACCATACAGATACATCTCCATTATTTTTCATCATTATTGCAGTTATTATAGGCGCTCTTACCCGTTTCACATTTCAAAAGAGCATAATTCCATTCACAGTTATTTTACTTCTTATTGGTATTGGCTTAGGGGTTTTAGGTAGATTAAATTACTTAGACATATATGAAATCGGCTCTTCTACTATAGACTTTACCTTTTTAGATAAATCTATTCATTGGGCAGCTAATATTGACCCTCATTTACTACTTTATGTCTTCTTACCTATTTTAATATTTGAAGCTGCATTTGCAATGGATGTCCATGTCTTTAAAAAAACATTTACTAATGCCACTATTCTTGCAGTACCAGGTATAATTGTAGCAATTGTGCTTTCAGCTCTAATGATGGTAGGTTTGAATTATTTAGGAATTGGAGTTCCAAAATGGAACCTAACAATCTCTTTATTATTTGGAGCTGTAATTAGCGCTACAGATCCAGTAGCTGTAGTTTCTATACTAAAAGAGTTAGGAGCCAGTAAAAAGTTAGGAACTTTAATTGAGGGTGAATCCTTATTAAACGATGGTACAGCCATAGTAATCTTTATGGTTATATTTTTGGGGTTAACTGGAGCTGGAGTTGACAACTCCCCTATTTTAGAGTTTGTTAGAGTTTCTTTTGGAGGTATAGCTATTGGATTAATAGTTGGATTCATAATTATCAAATGGATAAAAAAAGTGTTTAATGATGCTTTAGTAGAAATTAGTGCTATAGTAGCTGCAGCATATTTAACCTTTTTTATGTCTGAACACTTTTTTGCTGTTTCAGGTGTTTTAGCATTAGTTGCCTTTGGATTAGTAATGGCAAGCGCTGGAAGAACAAAAATCAGTCCTGAAGTTCAACACTTCTTGCATGAATTTTGGGAATTAGCAGCTTTTATAGCCAACACATTAATTTTCTTGATTGTTGGAGTTGTTATAGCTGAAAGAACTGTATTTACTGGTAACGATGTATTAATCTTATTTATAATCTATATAGGAATCTTTATCGTTAGAGCTATTGTGATGATGTTATTCTATCCTGCAATGAAACGAATTGGTTATGGGCTTGATAGAAAAGATGCTATTGTAGCATGGTATGGTGCATTAAGAGGTGCTATTGGTTTAGCATTAGCACTTATTGTAGCAGGTTCGGATGCAATTGATAAAGAAATAAGAGATCAATTTTTGTTCTTCACAGCAGGAATTGTAACTCTAACTTTACTTGTTAATGCCACTACAATAAAAGCTCTGGTTAATTCTTTGGGATTAACCAAATTGTCTCCAGCTAAAATATTAGCAATTAACAATGCAAACCAATATGTTAAGCAAAGTACTGAGAAAACTATTTCACAATTTAAATCAGATCGTTACTTAAGAAGAGCGAATTGGAAGGCTGTAAAAAACTTCTTACCAGAACATGACAACCTAGATATTGAGGTGAAAGAAATCAATGCTGTTGCTGAATCTCGGACACGAATATTAGAAAAAGAAAAAAGTAGTTATTGGCACCAATTTAAAGATGGACTCCTTGGAGATCAAGCATACCAAATATTAACTGGTGATATTAATGATGTATTAGATTCTAAAGGAGTAACATCCTTATCGGAAAGAGGAGATATGGAAAATCTTCTGAAAACGCCTGCTTTTTTAACGAAAGCTCTTAACTACCCTATTGTAGGTAAAGTTGCTAAACAAATGTTCTTTGAAAGGCTAACAACGAGTTATGACTGCGCAAAAGGCTTTGTTAATGCACAGGAAGAAAGCATAAAATTATTAGAAAGTATGTATCGTGCTGCCGATGATCAAGAAACTAAAAACTTAAAAATTATTGAGGAGGAAATAAATGCCAACAGAATTGAAGGGTTAACTTTCCTTAGAAATCTCGGCAAAGAATATCCTGAAATTTATGGTGCAATTGCAACAAGAGAAGCAATTAGAACAATGTTGAACTACGAAAAACACACTGTAGAACGATTACTTAAGCGAGGAAGAATTTCTGGTTCTGAGGCTGATAAAATGATTCAAGATATAGAATCAAGAATGAAAGTATTAAGAGATGCTCCTCCTGTTTTTGAGCTACCAGATTCAGAAGAATTGTTAGCCGAAGTATCTTGGTTGAAAGATGTTGATCATGCATCCTTCCATAAAATTGCTAAACAATTTATCAGTAAAGTATATAATGCAGGAGATGTATTGCTAACCGAAGATAAAGTTGAAGACGGAATGTTCATTGTGGTTCGTGGTAACATAAAGATTACAATTAAGGATGAACTAATCGATATGTTAGGGCCTGGAAACACAATTGGAGAAGTTGCAGCGTTAAATGATAATCAGAGAACAGCTACAGTAACTGCAGAATCTCCATTAACTGTTCTTTGGATATCATCTAATAAATTAAAAAAATTAGTAGCAGAATATGAGTCAGTAGGGAAAACTATATGGAATATAACCGCAGAAAGGTATGGTTTTTACCTTCTAAGAGATATCGCTCCATTTGACAAATTAAGTAAAAGTCAATTCAAGAAGGAATTGAAAAAAGGAAAGGTATACACTATAAAAGTTAATGACAAGCTTAATTTAATTGATAAAACGGCTGTTATAATAAATGGTTCAGTAAAAGATAATGACAGTACAGTGAATTCTCCAACTGTGCTATCAAACAAAATTTATACTGTAATAAATGAAGCGAAAATATTTAGTGTAGATGATTTATCTTAAAATTTTACGTACAAACGCAACAGTAAAATAACTCATAAGAAAGAGTCCCATCCATCCTTCCACGATGGAAACTCCTCGGCTAATCCCGACAGGATAATAATCTCCATAACCAATGGTTAAAAAGGTTATGGCACTATGATAAAAACAGGTCTGCAAATAACTTAACCCATCTGTAGCCCCAACAGAGTTAATGATACTTCCCATATTAATCAATGGGAGTGATAAGTATATTAAACTAAAGCCTACATATATTACAAGCATACTAAACAACACCCTTAGAGGACTTGTTGCATAAAGTCCCATCTTATCAAAAATCAACCATCTAAAACCTAATCCAGGTAATTTAAATAACTTCTTCCCCCCTTCTCTAAGAACTAATTTATATTCTGCTGCAAGCTCATATCGCTTAAACAGAATGTATGCCTGATCTTCATCTTCGTATTTTCCACTTACATGAAAATCTTCCTTTAAAACATTAAACTGTTCAGCTTTCTGCATTAAAGTAGTTTTAGACTGACTCTCAATTAATCCTTGAGCTCCATTATCTTCCCAGTC
>JARGOE010000012.1 GCA_029210015.1 Vicingaceae bacterium | reverse complement strand
ATTCATTTACGATTTTATACTAATTATATTGTGTTTCAGTTTTATCTTTAAATTGATAATCGTACAATTTCTTGTAATAACCATCAACTTTAATAAGGTCGTTATGGCTTCCTTCTTCAACAATTCTTCCTTTATCAATTACTAAAATTTTATCTGCATTTTTAATAGTACTTAAGCGGTGTGCAACAATTATAGAGGTTCTGTCTTCGGTTAATATATTGGTTGCATGTTTAATTAACTCTTCAGATTCACTATCTATTGAAGATGTAGCTTCATCTAAGATTAAAATATTAGGTTGGTGAACATAGGCTCTAATAAAAGATATTAATTGACGTTGGCCAACAGACAGCATCGCACCTCTTTCTTTTACATCATAATCATATCCGCTAGGTAGCTTTTCGATAAATTCATGAGCCCCAATTTTTGTTGAGGCATCAATGACCTGTTCTTTGGTTATCGTTTCGCTATAAAGTGTAATGTTGTTGTGAATAGTGTCAGAAAACAAGAAAACATCTTGCAATACTATTGACATAAACTGTCTTAAGTTTTCTAGTTCAAAATCATTGATATTAATTCCGTCAATAAAAATTTTACCCTTATTAATCTCATAGTATCTTCCTAAAAGATTGATAATTGAAGATTTTCCTGCTCCAGTAGCGCCAACTAATGCTAAACATTCGCCTTTATTTATTTTAAAAGAAACATCTTTAAGTACCCAGTTTTCATCATTGTAAGCAAACCAAACATTTTTAAATTCAATATTACCCTCTAAATTTTCTGTTTTAATTGTTCCAGAATTCTCAATAGTTGATTTTGTATCTAAAACATTAAATACGCGTTCCATACTAGCAATGCCTCTCTGTATGGTGTTAAACCTGTCAGCTAATTGGCGTATAGGACGGTAGAGCATGTAAATAAATAACACAAAGGCAAATATTTCTCCAGCACTAGCTTGTTTTTGAGCAACTTCTCCTAAGCCATACCATACTAAAAAAGCTAACGAACTTGCTGATAATATTTCTACAACAGGAAAAAATATTGAATATGCCCAAACAGTTTTAATGTGCGCAGCTCTGTGTTTTTTATTAATCTCCGAAAAAGCATCCATCTCAACTTTTTCACGATTAAATATCTGAACAATCGACATTCCTGTAATATGTTCTTGAACAAAAGTGTTTAATTGAGAAACTTGTTCTACAACCTGTTGATATGCTTTTTTTATAACTGTTTTAAAAATATAAGTAGCAAAAAGTAATATAGGTAAAGGGATTAATGTAATTAAAGTTAAAGCCCAATTGGTATAAAACATATAGCCTAATACTGCAAATATTTTTAGCAAGTCGGCAATTATAACCAAAATACCTCCTGTAAACATTTCGGCAATAGTCTCAATATCAGAAACAGTTCTTGTTATTAATCTACCAATAGGGGTAGTATCAAATTGTTTTAACTTAAAGTTGATGACTTTATGATAAACTTCGCTTCTAACATCTTTAATTACATTCTGACCAAGTAAATTTCCAAGAAGTGTATAAAAATATTGCAAAATAGAATCAGCAACTAAAACACAAATTAAAATGACGGTCATGGTAAAAAGACCTTCACTATCCATCCCTTTAATATAGTCATCAATGGTAATTTGAATAAGTACTGGTCTAACAATAGCAACAACTGCTAATACAATACTTAAAATGGCAGTAACATAAAACCCAACTTGGTAAGGTTTTGCATATTTAAGCACTCTCTTAAATACAGAATAATCTACATTTTTAGACATTATAAACCTCCTTTGGATAGTTCACTTGAGTTAAATATAGACCATGTGCTGGAGCAGAAGTTCCTGCATTACTTCGGTTTTTAGAATTTATAATAGGAGTTAAATCATCTTCGGAAACTTTACCAATACCAACTTCTAGCATTGTTCCAACGATTGCTCTTACCATGTTTCTTAAAAAGCGATCCGAACTAATCGTAAAGATTATTTTATTATCAACCTGTTTCCATTCTGCAAAAGTTATTCTGCAATTGTTAGTGTGTGTATCAGTATTACTTTTACTAAAACTCGAAAAATCAATATGATTCTGTAGTTCTTTAGCAGCTTTATTCATTAAAGCGATATCCAAGTTTTTTGGATAATGATATGCTTTGTTAATTAAAAAAGGATTTTTATTGGGCGTAATCCAGTATTCGTAAGTTCGAGCTGTTGCGCTAAATCTTGCATGAGCTTGAGCATTAACTTCTGCTGCTGAACTACACGAAATATCTTGAGGTAGCAATGTGTTAAGTTTGAAAACCAATTGAGTAGTATCAATAGCTTTATAAATATCAAAATGAGCAAATAGTTGTTGAGCATGGACTCCCGTATCAGTTCTGCCAGCACCCATCACCATTATTTCGGTTTGAAAAAGGGTAGTCAATGCTTTGTTCACCTCAGCTTGTACCGAATTGGCATTGTTCTGAATTTGCCAGCCATGATAATTAGTTCCATCATATTTTAATTCGATAAAATACCTGCTCATAAGAGAAGCAAAAGTAAGAAATATAAGAAGTAGAAAGAGGGTTAGTCTTGGCCTTTTTCTTTTAATAATGGAACAAACCTAAAAACTCCTAAATCTTCGGTTTCAAAATTATTTTCGGCTACTCGAACAATTTTTTTCATGATTTGGTCATCACCTTCCCCTACAGGTATTACCAACATTCCTCCAATTTTTAATTGGTATAATAAATCTTCTGGAATAAATGGAGCACCTGCAGTAACAATTATCTTGTCAAAAGGAGCAAATGCTGGCAAACCTTTGTATCCATCGCCATAAAAAAGTTGAGCATTGTAACCCAATTCGGGTAATAGTTTTTTAGTTCTATCAAATAAAGCCTTTTGTCTTTCTATTGAAAATACTTTGGCGCCAACTTCTAATAAAACTGCTGTTTGATATCCAGATCCTGTTCCAATCTCTAAAACTTTCTCTCTTTTTTTTATTTCTAGAGTTTCGGTTTGAAAGGCGACAGTATAAGGTTGAGAAATGGTTTGTTTAGAGCCAATAGGGAAAGGTTTGTCTTCGTAGGCAAACTTATGTAAGGCATTATCGGGTATAAATAAATGTCTAGGAATATTTTCTATTGCTAGCAACACTTGTGCGTTAGTTATTCCTTTTTCAGCTAACAATTGTGCAAGCTGTTTTCTCAATCCTTTATGTCTGTATGTGTCCGTCATTTTATTTCTTTCGATGACAAATAAAGTAACAAACAATGACATTTTTAGTGTGCTTAAAGAGGTTATTATTAAAGATAGAGTGTTAATAAGAATTTATTTGAGCGTATGTCTTAGGTAGTCAATCATTTATTTTTGCTGCAATTAACAGAATAAACTGAATGTTAAAGATTGGTGTTATAGGTGCAGGTACACTGGGTAAAACTCATATTTCTTTATTAAAAGAAATAAAAGAGTTTGAGTTGGTGGGTTTTTATGATGCTGATGAAAACTACAAACAAGAAGTATCAGAATTATTGAAAGTGAAATCTTTTGATAGTGTTGAAGAATTGATTAACCTAGTTGATGTAGTTGATATTGTAAAACCTTCTATTTCTCATTTTGATTATGCAGTAAATGCAATTAAACAATCTAAACATGTTTTTATTGAGAAGCCAGTTACTGATACAGTAGAAGAGGCAAAACAACTGTTAGAGTTAGCTGAAGAAGCCAATGTGAAAGTTCAAGTTGGGCATGTAGAACGATTTAATCCGGCCTTTAAATCTGCATTGCCTTATATTGATAACCCAATGTTTATTGAAACACACAGAATGATAGAGTTTGATGCTAAAAAAGCTAATATTCCTGTGGTGATGGATTTAATGAGTCATGATTTAGATATCATTCTAAGTATTGTGAACTCCAACATTAAAAAGATAAGTGCTAGTGGGGTAGAGGTTATTGGTAATACTCCAGATATTGTTCATGCAGTTGTTGAGTTTGATAACGGCTGTGTAGCTAATTTAACTGCAAGCAGAGTTTCTTTAACTAGTGAAAGAGTTTCTAAGTTTTACCAAAAAGATGCACATATTGTTATTGATTATTTGAAACAAGAAACAAATTTGTATGCTTTAAAACGAAATGGTAAAACTGAAATTTGTTCTAAAAAATTAGCGATAGAAAAACAAAATCCTGTAAAAACAGAATTACAAGAGTTCGCTCAAGCTATACTTAATGATACCACACCACATGTAGGTATTTTAGACGGTACAATTATGTTAGATGCAGCATACCAAGTTGCAGAAAAGATAAAAAAAGTTACCTCGTTAATTGAAGATTAATACATTTGCACAATATTTTATGAAAATGACCGTTATACGGGGATAATTTAAGCACTTGCGTTACATTAAAAATTACATTTTATTACTTTTTGTTGGAATCATTTTTTCTACTTGTTCTAAAGAGAAATTTGAAGCACAAGTGCCTACCTACATTACTATTAATGATATTTCATTGTCAACAAATTATGCTACTGAAGGGAGCTCTTCAGAAAACATAACTGACGCATGGGTTTATGTTAATGATGAGTTAATGGGCGTTTATGAATTACCTGCAACTTTTCCGGTATTAATCGAAGGGAATGTTGAACTTAAGGTTTTTGCAGGAATAAAAGATAACGGTATTGCAGCCAGCCGTGCAAGATATTTAATGTTCGACCCATATGTGGAATCTGTTAACTTAATTCCTGGGGAAACAATTGAAGTTGAGCCAAGTGTAACCTATAATTCAGGAGTGAATTTCCGTTGGTTAGAAGATTTTGAAAATGCAAGCTTATCCTTTCTTTACCACCAATTGAGTGACACTATTTTTTTTAAAAATACATCGAATAGAAAGGAAGGTGATTTTTCGGGAAAAGCATATTTAGAGTCAAGTATGAATTTCTTTGAAGCTACTTCGGTAGCTTTTAGTGACATTCCAAGAAGTTTATCTCCTACATATTTAGAATTAGATTTTAAGACTAATGAACCATTGTTAGTAGGTATTTATCATAATGATGATCAGTATGGAGTGGTTAGTTTAAATACATCCACGGAGTGGAAAAAAATCTATATTAATCTAACAGATGTTGTTTCTTCAAGACAATCTGCTACTGCTATAAAAGTATTCTTTGGAATTCAAGAAACAACAAACGATCCTTTTTTAACTGATAACCCTGAAATACACATAGATAATATAAAACTGTTGCATTACTAATGAATAAAAAACTACAAGTTTTTAAATATATTCTGTTAGATGTATTCAGTGCTGCTGTAGCTTGGGTTCTTTTCTTTGTATTCAGAAAAACTTACTTAGAACCCTTAAAGTTTGGGTACGATGTCCCTTTAAATTTTGATAATAATTTTTACTATGCCTTAGTTATTATTCCGGTTTATTGGGTCTTTTTATATTTTGTAGTTGGTTCTTATAAAAATATATATCGAAAATCAAGGTTAAAAGAATTTGGACAAACGTTACTGATATCTTTAATAGGAACTTTAATATTATTCTTTGTACTGTTACTAGATGATGAGATAGCATCCTACACACAGTATTATCGATCATATTTCACTCTATTTGGATTACATTTTGTTTTAACCGAGTTCTTTAGATTAATATTAACTACTCATACAGGGAAGTGTATTAAAAATAGAAGGATTGGGTTTAAAACATTAATTATTGGTTCAAATGAAAAAGCAGTTGAGTTATACAAAGAATTAGAAGGACAAAAATATTCTTCAGGTAATAATTTAGTTGGTTTTACTCATGTTGTTAAAGATGAAAATTATTTGTTAGAAGATCACCTTCCTCATTTTGGAAATTGTGTTGATTTAAGAGCGACTATAGAAAAACATGAAATTGAGGAGGTTATTATAGCTGTTGAATCATCAGAGCATAGTAGTTTAGGTAGTATTATTACAGAGTTAGAAGGCCTTGATGTATTGATTAAGATTATACCTGATATGTATGATATCTTATCAGGGTCTGTAAAAATGAGTTCAATATTTGGGACACCTTTAATCGTTATAACTAAGGATATAATGCCTGCATGGCAACAATCAGTTAAGCGCATTATTGATATTTGCACATCTATTGTAGTACTAATTCTATTTGCCCCATTTTATATTATAACAGCATTAATAGTGATAACAAGTTCAAAGGGTCCAGCTTTTTTTTCACAACAAAGAATAGGTATACATGGCAAACCGTTTACCATTTTTAAATTTCGTTCAATGAGAACTGATGCTGAAAAAAATGGGCCAGCTTTATCTAGCAATCATGACAATAGGATAACTCCTTTTGGTAAGTTTATGCGTAAGGTTAGACTGGATGAAATGCCTCAATTTTACAACGTGTTAATTGGAGATATGAGTTTGGTTGGACCAAGACCAGAACGGCAGTTTTTTATTGACAAGATAGTTGAAACTGCACCACATTACAATCATTTGCTTAAAGTAAGACCAGGGATAACCTCTTGGGGTCAAGTAAAATATGGTTATGCTGAGAACGTTGACCAGATGGTAGAAAGATTGAAGTTTGATATAATTTATATCGAAAATATGTCTCTTTTGGTAGACTTTAAGATTTTGATTTATACCATAATGATAGTTGTTAAGGGAAGTGGGAAATAATATATTTCCTATTTTTAGAGAATGAAAAAACTCTACTTTTTAATTACATCTATTTTTATGCTTCTTTTTGTTGAAGCAAAAACTCAAAATATACATCATTGGGAAACAGCTGTTTTTGATAATGATATATGGAAATATTTTGTTGGTACATCAGAACCAGATACCAATTGGAGAAAAGTATCATTTAATGATGGTTCTTGGCAACAAGGTGTTGGAGGTGTTGGTTATGGTGATGGAGATGATAACACAATAATATCTAATACACTTTCCTTGTATACCAGAAGAATTTTTACAGTTACAGATACATCTAAAATTGAGTTAGCTGTTTTAAATATGGATTATGATGATGGTTTTGTTGCTTATCTAAATGATGTTGAGATTGGAAGAGCTAATATTGGTTCTTTTGGAGACCACCCATTATTTAATCAAGGTTCATCGGGCTTGCATGAGGCCCAAATGTATCAGGCAGGTAGTCCAGAACAGTACATTATTAATACACAACTATTAAAATCAATTTTAATACAAGGAAACAACGTTTTAACAATTCAAGTTCATAATGATAATATTTCTTCATCTGATTTAACATCAAGAGCTTTTTTATCATTTGGGTTAAATGATGCTTCTTCTCAATTTTCTGCAAATCCAACTTGGTTCCAACCTCCTTTGGTTTTCACTTCTTCTAACCTTCCTATTGTCTCAATAAATACCAATAGCCAAACAATTAATGATAATGTAAGAATTGTTGCTGATATGGGAATTATCTATAATGGTCCTGGAAATAGGAATTATATGGTTGACCCTTTTAATGAATATAATGGTAAAATCAGCATCGAACTAAGAGGTTCGTCTTCTCAGTCATTTCCAAAAAAATCGTATAGTTTAGAAACACAAGACTCCTTAGGGAATAATAACAATGTAGCAATAATGGATATGCCAAAAGAGAATGATTGGGTACTCTATGCTCCATATTCTGATAAAACTCTAATTAGAAATGTTCTTACATACCGTTTGGGTGAAAAATTAGGAGGTTATGCTCCACGTACTAAATTATGTGAGCTGGTTTTAAATGGAGATTACAAAGGAGTTTACGTTTTTACTGAAAAAATTAAAAAGGATAATGATAGGGTAGATATTGCAACCTTAGATAGTACTGATTTATCAGGAGATGATTTAACAGGTGGATATATTGTTAAGATAGATAAAACTACAAACGGTCCTGGTATAGATTGGAGTTCACCAATACCACCACCCAACACAACTGCTCAACAAATCAATTATCAATTTCATTATCCAAAACAAGATGAAATTTTACCTGTTCAAGGAACTTATATCGAAAACTATATAACATCTTTTGAGAATGCATTGGATGGTCCAAACTTTACAGATACAACTTTAGGATATCGACCCTATATTGATGAATTGTCTTTTATTGATTTCTTTATTATGAATGAATTGTCTCGTAATGTAGATGGTTTTAGGTTAAGTACATTCCTTTATAAGGATAAGGATAGTAAAGGAGGCGAAATTACAATGGGACCACTTTGGGATTTTAATTTGTCATTTGGGAATGCGAATTATTGTGACGGAGGGTTGTCTACTGGTTGGTCTTCAGATTTTAACTATGTATGTCCAGGGGATGGTTTTTCTGTGCCATTTTGGTGGGATAGATTAAAACAAGATACCACCTATACAAATCAATTAAGATGCAGATGGGAAAACCTTCGATTAAAGGAACTCCACCAAGATACCATTCTTAGCTTTATAGATACATTAGCATCATACTTAAGTGAATCTCAACAAAGAAATTTTCAGCGATGGCCAATTTTAACTTCATATGTTTGGCCAAATAATTTTATAGGTAACACATATGCTAATGAAATTACATATTTAAAAAATTGGGTGACCAATAGAATTTCTTGGATAGATAATAATATACCAGGCAATTGTTATAATGTTGGTATAGAAGAAAATTTTGCAACCTTAAGTTTTAATGTTTTTCCAAACCCTGCTTCAGATTACATCTACCTTAATTTAAATGGTAAGTCAGGAATTGAAAAACAAATTCACATTATCAATAGTATAGGTAGTGTGGTTTATCAGTCACAAACAAATGCTAAAAGGCATTCTGTTAATGTGTCGGGTTTAGCAAGGGGTATTTATATTGTTGAGGTAGTTGAAGACAATTTAAGGATGTATAAAAAGATAATTATTAATTAATGAAACCAATACTAACATCTTTAATATTCCTTTTAAATTCAATGCTTTTTATTTCTTGTCAAGAAGAATTACAAAGGGTTGATTTAATTAAAAATTCAACTCTTACTGTTGATCTTGAATGTGAAAAAGATCGACAAATTGATTTTTATTTAGATTGTGATATTGAGTATCAAGTTGAGCCTAATATGGTAATGGATTTTGAGTTTTTTAGAGGAGAACAACAAATATTAAAAGGAGGACTGGATCCTTTAGCAGCTAGACCTAAAGAAAATGAAATAAAAGTAAAAGCTAATGGAATTACAAATTGGAAGTTTTATGGAAAACTGGATGGAAATTTCATCCCAAAGGGAGATACAACATTTACCATTAAACCAACTTTAGTCTACAATCAGACTCCATTACTTAAATTCAATAAATTTGAATTGGTGTTTGTAAGGTAATACTTACCTTTGCAGCCTTATGAATCCGAATAAAAAAGTATCGTTATACACTTTAGGTTGTAAACTCAACTTTTCTGAGTCTTCTTCTATTGCTCGAATGTTTGTAGATGAAGGTTATGCTCGTGTAGATTTTAATGACACACCAGATGTGTATGTAATTAATACTTGTTCGGTTACCGAAAATGCTGATAAAAAATGCAAGCAATTGGTAAAAAAAGCCTTAAAGGTTAATCCAGATGCTTTTGTTGCTATTATTGGTTGTTACGCACAATTAAAACCTGAAGAAATTGCTCAAATTTATGGGGTAGATATGGTTTTGGGAGCTTCTGAAAAGTTTAAGATAATTGAACACATCAATAATTTAGAAAAGTTTGAAGAAACCAAAGTTGTTGCATCAAAAATTAAAGAGGTAAACACTTTTGTTCCATCGTATTCTAAAGGAGATAGAACACGTTCTTTCCTTAAAATACAAGATGGCTGTGATTACTTTTGTACGTTTTGTACCATTCCTTTAGCAAGAGGTAAAAGCAGAAATAATTCTATTGAAGAAACCTTGAAAGTTGCTAAAGATGTCGCTAAATCTGCTGCTAAAGAAGTAGTGTTAACTGGTGTTAATATTGGTGATTTCGGACAAGGCGATGACGAGAACTTTTATGAACTAGTAAAAGAATTAGATAAGATAGATGGAGTAGAGCGATTTAGAATAAGCTCAATTGAACCTAACTTATTGAACAATGACATTATTGAGTTTGTGTCAACTTCTAATAAGTTTATGCCACATTTTCATATTCCATTACAATCGGGTTCTGACAAATTGCTAAAAGCAATGCGTAGAAAATATTTAAGTGATTTATATGTTGATAGAGTTGCTACTATTAAAAAATTAATGCCTCACGCTTGTATTGGTGTTGATGTAATAGTTGGTTTTCCCGGGGAAACAGAAGAAGAATTCTTAATTACATACAATTTTTTAAATGAATTAGATGTTTCTTACTTGCATGTGTTTACTTATTCTGAACGACAAAACACAACAGCCATAAAAATGGATGGAGTAGTGCCAAAAGAAGAAAGAGCTAAAAGAAGTAAGATGCTTCATATTTTATCAGATAAAAAAAGAAGAGCTTTTTACGAGCAGCATATTGGTAAAACTTATCATGTCCTATTCGAATCAGAACAACACGAAAACTATTTAAATGGTTTTACAGATAATTACATTAAAGTAAAAGTGCCTTATGCAAAGGAGTTAGAAAACCAAATTTGTTCAGTAACCCTTAAAGGTTTTGATACAGATGGAGTTGTTGAGGTAGAAAATGTAAAAATAGTTGCTGAAAACATTTTAACTATATAAATCTATTATGTTCCCATACCTATCAGACTTAACCAATTACCTGTTCGGACTAAACTTTACCTTTCCATTACCAATGTTTGGGTTTATGGTTGCGATAGCATTTATTGCAGGTAATTATGTTTGGACGCTAGAAATGAAACGTAAGGAGCGTGAAGGTTTGTTGTTAGCTACCACAAAAAAAGTAATTGTAGGAGAAAAAGCAAGTGTAAACGAATTGGTAACTAATGGTTTGTTTGGCTTTTTGGTAGGGTATAAATTATTAGGTGTAATTCTTAATTACTCAGAAATAGTAAGCAAACATGAAGGTTTGCCAGATTACATTTTATCAACCCAAGGAAATATCTTTGGAGGTTTATTAATAGGTGGAGTAATGGCTTACTTAAAATATAGAGATGCTGAAAAAAAGCGTTTACCAGAGCCTAAAGAAGTAGAAGAAACAGTACACCCTTTCCAAGAAGTTGGTCCAATGACTTTTGTTGCTGCTATTGCAGGTATTATTGGAGCAAAGTTATTTGATGCCATTGAAGATATAGATAGATTAGTTGCCGATCCAATTGAAGTTATCTTTTCAGGTTCGGGATTAAGTATTTATGGAGGATTGATAATAGGAGGAGGGTCTGTAATTTATTATGCTTACAAAAAAGGGCTAAAAGTAGTTCATGTGGTTGATGCTTGTGCACCAACGTTAATGTTAGCTTATGGAATTGGACGTATAGGTTGCCAGCTTTCTGGTGATGGAGATTGGGGTATACCAAACGACTTGCCTATGCCAGATGCAATTAGCTTTTTACCAGAATGGATGTGGAAGTTTGATTACTTAGGCAATATTAGTGGAATAGATTTAGGAGAAGTTGGACGACCAGTATTAGTTGATGGAATGACTTATACTGGGAATGCTTGGCCAACTCCTTTTTACGAAACGGTAATGTCATTTATTATTTTCGGAATACTTTGGGGGGTTCGTAATAAAATAAAAGTAGCAGGAGTAATGTTTTCTGTTTACTTAATGTTTAATGGTGTAGAGCGTTTCTTTATAGAAAAAATACGAATAAACAGTAACTATAACATTTTTGGAATAGAAGCCACTCAAGCAGAAATTATTGCAGTGCTTTTATTTATTATGGGAGCTGTTGGGGTTTGGTATTTTACCAAAAAATCAAAATCAAGCGTATAATTTGTTGATAAATTAAAGCGAATTTTTCTAAGTTTTAATTTCAAAATGAGCTACTTTGTAAGTGTAAAAACTACAAGCTATGTTTCATTTAAAAGAGGGCGATAAAGCTCCAGATTTCAACGTAACAGATCAAACAGGTAAGATTCATCGTATTGCTGATTATAAAGGTAAAAAGGTAATACTTTATTTTTATCCTAAAGATTTAACCCCTGGTTGTACAGTAGAATCTTGCGATTTAAGAGACAATTATGAAACCTTAATTAAAGATGGTTTTGAGGTAATTGGTGTAAGTGCAGATGATGAAAAGAAACACCAAAAGTTTATAGATAAGCATAACTTACCTTTTAATTTATTAGCAGATACCGATAGAGAAGTATTAAACAATTATGGAGTTTGGGGGGAGAAAAAGTTTATGGGAAAAGTTTATGATGGCATCCACAGAACCACTTTTGTGATAGATGAAAATGGAGATATAATTAAGATAATTCGTAAGGTGAAAACTAAAAATCATACCCAACAAATTTTAAATGAGCTTGATTTAAGCTAATTCGATAAAAAATAATTATATGATAATCAGTTAATTATATCTGTATTTTTATAAAACTACAAATTGTAGATATTTTAACCTATATTTGTAGTGTTAAAAATAATTACTCAAAATAAAAATAAATATATCATGGCAGAAGCAAATGCAGAAAAATTAAAAGCACTTCAATTGACAATGGATCGATTGGAAAAATCTTATGGAAAAGGTACCATAATGAAATTAGGAGATAATGCTGTGGTAGATGTTGATGTAATTCCTACTGGATCTTTAACTTTAGATTTAGCTTTAGGAATTAAAGGGTATCCAAAAGGTAGAATAGTTGAAATCTATGGTCCAGAATCATCAGGTAAAACTACGTTAACTATTCATGCAATTGCTGAATGTCAAAAACAAGGCGGAATTGCTGCATTTATCGATGCAGAACATGCTTTTGATGCTTCTTATGCTCAAGCTTTAGGCGTAAATATTGATGATTTAATTATTTCTCAACCAGATAATGGTGAGCAAGCTTTAGAAATTGCTGATAATTTAATTCGTTCAGGAGCTATTGATTTATTAATAGTAGATTCTGTTGCTGCTTTAACTCCAAAAGCGGAAATTGAAGGAGAGATGGGCGATTCTCAAATGGGATTACAAGCTCGCTTAATGTCTAAGGCTTTAAGAAAACTTACCAGTTCAATAAAAAAAGCAAACTGTTGTACTATTTTTATTAATCAGTTAAGAGAGAAAATTGGTGTGATGTTTGGTAACCCAGAAACAACTACTGGTGGTAATGCCCTTAAATTTTATGCTTCAGTTCGTTTAGATATTAGAAGATCATCTCAAATTAAAAATGGAGATGAGGTTATTGGTAACCGTACTAGAATGAAAGTGGTTAAAAATAAAGTGGCTCCACCTTTCCGTAAAGCAGAGTTCGATATTATGTATGGAGGAGGTATTTCTAAAGTTGGGGAAATAATTGACATAGGAGTAGAGCATGATATTATTAAAAAGGCTGGAAGTTGGTTTAGCTATGGTGATACAAAGTTAGGTCAAGGAAGAGATGCTGTAAAACAATTATTAGAAGATAATCCTGAATTAATGGAAGAGTTAGAGCAAAAAATTGTTGCCGTATTAAATGATAAATAGTCTTTTATAAATAATTAACTTTGAGTCCTTTCAATATTTTGAAAGGACTCTTTTTTTTAGTTGAATTATGAATAAAATTTTAACATTAAGTTTTTTAGCCGCACTATTAATTTCATGTGGAGGAGGTAAAACAGATACAGAGGTTTTAGAAACCCCTATTACTGATACTTCAGAATCAGAAAAAGTAGCTGAATTTAGAGCTATAAATGATTTATTAAAGCAAGATATTAATAACACCTCACTTTATTTAAAAAGATCAAAATTGTATTTAAAATATGGTGATTTATCATTGGCTGTTGATGATATTGATAGAGCTTTAAAGATTGATTCAACCCAACCAGAATATTATTTACTTAAAGCAGAATTATTAAAAAATCAAGATAAGCTAATTGAATCAAAACAAGTTTTAGATAAATGTATGTTATTAGATAATGATAATGTACCTGCAAGAATTGAATTGGGTTGGTTGGCTTTAATAGCAAGAGATTATAAGCAAGCTATCAATTATGCGGATGCAGCTCTAAAAATTGATATTTATAATGCAGAGGCTTATTACTTGAAAGGAATGGTGTTTGAAGAGCAAAGAGATACCACTTTAGCTATTTCAAGTTATAAAACGGCCATAGAGCAAGAAAATGATTTTTATAATGGTTATGTTCATTTAGGGTTGCTGCATTTTTATATAGATTTAGATTTAGCCAAAGGGTATTTAAAAAATGCTTTACGTCTTCAACCAGAAAGTCTAGAAGCTCTTTATGCTTATGCGATGTGCTGCCAGCATAATGAAGATTATAATGAAGCAATCGAAACGTATCATAAAATTTTAAAAATTGAAGAGTATCGTGAACCTTATTTTAATTTAGGATATATACACCAAGTGTATTTAAAAGTTTATGATGTTGCAATAGATTATTATACTAAAGCAATAGCTGTTGAGCCCAGATATTTGGAAGCTTATTATAATAGAGGTTTGTGTTATGAAGAAACTAAACAGTATAAATTAGCCGAAAAAGATTTGAGACAAGCATTAAAATTAAACCCACAATATACTGAGGCTGCTTTAGCATTGGAGCGCGTATTAAAGAAATGAGAATTACATTAAGTATATTATTTATAGTACTTGTTTTTCCGTTTGGATTAAAAGCAAATCAAGACAAATTAGATTCATTAATGAAAGAAGTTCGTTCTGAAAAAGATGATTCAGTTTTGCTAGCCTTATATAATGATATTGGTTCAAATTCTTATCGAATAGATCAACAAATGGCTAAAAAGTATTGGTTGAAAGCAATGCCTTTAGCTGAATCTTTTGTTAAATCAGATACTGCTAAGTATTTTAAAATGCAATTAGCCACTTCTTATAATGGAATGGGAATTATCTCTCGTAGAGAAGGGAGTTATTCTGAAGCACTTGGTTATTATCAAAAATGTTTGAAAATTGAGAATGTAATTTCTAAAGATGAAGTTGGAACTACTTTGAAGAATATAGCAGTGATTTACCGTGAGATGGAAGACTATGATAAAGCCTTGGAATATGTGAATATAAGTTTAGATTTAGCTATTAAAAATAATCATAAAGATGGTTATTCTGCTAGTTATAATGCCATGGGGATGATTTATAGAAGATTGAAAGATTATGATAAAGCTTTGGATTGTTATACTAAGAGTTTAGATGCTGCTCTTGAGATTAAAAATGAAAATAATATAGCACAAAGCTATAATAATATTGGAGCGGTATATTTTAGACAAAAAAAATATGATAAAGCTATAAAGTATTTAGAAAAAGGATACCAAATTCATTTGGAAAACGGAAATGAGGCTGGTATAGCTCGGCACCATTCTAATTTGGTGGCTTTTTATTTAAAAATTAATGATACTAAAAATGCTATAAAAGAAGGGCATTTAGCTTATGATAGTTATCTTAAAATGGGTCGGAAAAATGAATTGTCATCTGCTGCTTTTAACCTAAGTAATGCTTATACAGATGACAAAAATTATAAGCAATCACTTAAGTACTTTAAGAAACATATCCTTTATAAGGATAGTGTTTTTAATGAAAAGAATACTAGGGAATTAACCCAAAAAGAGATGCAGTTTAATTTTGACAAACAAATAATGGCTGATAGTTTAGCAAGGGTTGAACATGAACGTATTCAAGTAATGCAACACCAACAAGAATTGAATCAGCAAAAAATGTTTTTATATGGAGGTGGTTTGATTTTGTTTATTGTTATTATATTTTCTGTCATAATATTTAATAGACTAAAAATAACAAATAAACAAAAAGCAACTATTGAACAACAAAAGTTAATAGTTGAAGAAAAAAACAAAGAAATTACCGATAGTATAAATTATGCTAAACGGATACAAACAGCCATCTTGCCATCAGTTGATAAGATAAAGATGTCTTTTCCAAATTCGTTTGTGCTTTACAAACCTAAAGATATAGTTGCTGGAGATTTTTATTGGTACATGGAAAAAGCAGGTAAGAAGTTAATTGCTGTTGCTGATTGTACTGGTCATGGAGTGCCTGGAGCAATGGTGAGTGTAGTGTGTAATAATGCGTTGAATAGGGCAGTAAATGATTTCAATTTAATTGAACCAGCAAAAATTTTAGACAAAACTGCTGAGTTAGTAATTGATGCATTTAAAAAGAGTGGTGAAGATGTAAAAGACGGTATGGATATATCTTTATGTAGTTTTGATAAAGATAATAACGAGTTAGAATATGCTGGGGCAATTAATTCTTTATTTTATATTAAAGAAAATAGCTTAAAAGAAGTTAAGGGAGATAAACAACCCATTGGGCAATTTAATGATATTAAACCTTTCACAAATCATAAGTTGGCATTAGCAAAGGGAGATACAGTTTATCTTTTCTCAGATGGATATCCTGATCAATTCGGAGGAGAAAAGGGGAAGAAATACATGTACAAAAGGTTTAGAGAATTGATGTTAGGAATAAGTAAAAAAGAATTCTCAAAACAAATGATAGAGTTAGAAACCGAATTTGAAGAGTGGAGGGGGAATCTTGAGCAATTAGACGATGTTTGTGTGATTGGAGTTAAAATATAATATGAATTATTTATCTGTAGAAAACCTTACAAAATCTTTTGGTGTAAGAGTATTATTTGAGAACATTACTTTTGGTATAGACCAAGGACAAAAAGTTGCTTTTATTGCTAAGAATGGTACAGGTAAATCTACTTTTCTCAAAATTCTTTTTGGAACAGAAGGTTACGATTCTGGTAACGTTGTATTTCGAAAAGGAATAAAAACAGGTTTTTTAAAACAGGCTCCTATATTTCCTAAAGGATCATCTATTTCTGAAGTAGTTTTTAATTCCAAATCAGAACAAATACAAGCAATTTTAGCTTACGAAAAGGCAGTTAAAAATCCTGATGATTCAGAAGTTATGCAGCAAGCGTTTGATAAAATGGATGCTTTAGATGCTTGGAATTATGAAACAAAGATTAAGCAAATATTAGGTCAATTAAATATTCATGACCTAGATCAAAATGTCGGTGAATTATCTGGGGGTCAGCAAAAACGTATAGCATTAGCTCAAGTTTTAATTGAAGAGCCTGATTTTATTATCTTAGATGAACCTACCAATCATTTAGATGTTGAAATGATTGAATGGTTAGAAAATCATTTAGCAAAAGAGAATGTTACGCTTTTAATGGTAACTCACGACAGATATTTTTTAGAACGTGTTTGTAATGAAATTATAGAGTTAGATGATCAAACTTTATATAAATACAAAGGGAATTATAGTTACTTTTTAGAAAAAAAGCAAGAAAGAGAAGAAGTTTTTGAGGCTAACGTTAGCAAGGCACAAAACTTATTTCGTAAGGAGTTGGAATGGATGAGAAGACAACCCAAAGCTCGTGGTACTAAAGCTAAATCAAGAGAAGGTGCTTTTTATCAAACCAAAGAAATTGCTCATCAAAAAAAGGATAATAGTAAGGTTGATATAGAGATTAATATGAGTAGGTTGGGGAGTAAGATTTTAGAAATTCATCATGCTCGAAAATCGTTTGGGGATTTAAAAATTTTAGATGATTTTAATTACATTTTTAAGAAGAAAGAAAGAGTAGGGATAGTTGGAAAGAATGGAGTTGGAAAGACCACTTTTTTAGACATAATATTAGGCAAACAAAACCTTGATGGTGGTAAAGTTGTGCAGGGAGAAACAGTTGTTTTTGGGTATTACACTCAAAGCGGAATGAAATTAAAAGATGATAAAAAGGTTATAGAAACCATTAAAGATATTGCAGAGGTTATTCCATTAACTAAAGGTAAAAAGATTACAGCATCTCAGTTATTAGAGCGTTTTTTATTTCCTAAGCACATGCACTATAACTTGGTTGAAAAGTTAAGTGGAGGAGAGAAACGAAGACTGTATCTATTAACCATCTTAATGAAAAACCCTAATTTCTTAATTTTAGATGAACCTACCAATGATTTAGATATTATAACATTAAATGTATTAGAAGAGTTTTTAATGGATTTTCCAGGTTGTTTAATGATAGTGAGTCATGACAGATACTTTATGGATAAGTTAGTTGATCATTTATTTGTATTTGAAGGTGAAGGAAAAGTGAAAGATTTTATTGGTAAGTACAATGATTATAGGTTGGCATTAAAAAATAATCCAACTAAAGAGATAAAAGTCACTAATCAACCTGTTAAAAAAAATGTTGAAGAAGTTGTTGTTCCTTCACAAAGTAAAACAAAGCTATCTTACAAAGAGAAGGTAGAGTTTGAGCAATTGGAAAAAGATATTCCTTTGTTAGAATCTAAAAAAGTAGAGCTTAATAATTTATTGGTAGAAAACACAAGTAACCATGAGGAGATTATGAAAATTACAGATGAGTTAGGTCAAGTAAGTACTGAGTTAGATGAGAAATCTGATAGATGGTTAGCCTTGTCTGAATTTGTTTAGCCTCTTGTTAGGGCTTTGATTATTTCTTTGTGTTTTGGATAGATGTTAGTTAGCTCATCTCTTTTTGCTAATTCAAAATCATTAAAATCAAATCCAGGAGCAACAGTACAACCAACAAAAGAATAGCCATTGTTGCTTTCTACACTAGATGCAAACCAGCAATTCGCAGGGACTGTTAATTGAGGTAAATATCCATTTTCTATATCCATTCCAATTAAATGCTTCATGTAGTTTCCATCTAGATCAATAACATGAACAGCCAAAGGAGAACCACTATAAAAGTGCCAAATTTCATCCTGTTTAATTTTATGAAATCCAGAAAAATTTTCAGAAGTCAACAAGAAATAAATGCTAGTACAGTAGCTTCTGTCTCCATCAAATTTTGGTAATGATTTGTTGGGTATAATTCCTTTACTTCTGTATTCCTCTTTATAATAACCACCTTCAGGATGAGGTAGCATATTAAGTTTTGTTACAAGATCTTGATAATTCATCTTATTAAAATTTTTCAAATACACCTAAGCCAAATAAACTAAAGTCATATTTAATAGGGTCTTCTTTGTCAAATTTACGAAGGTTAATCGTTAATTCTTCAGTAGCTTTCCAATCGTTTTGTTTTCTAGTGAGTAAACCTAATTTACGCGCCACATTTCCACTATGAACATCTAGTGGGCACATTAAGTTTTTTTGATTAATGCTTTTCCAAATGCCAAAATCTACACCTTTGTTATCTTGTCTAACCATCCAGCGCAAAAACATATTTATACGTTTTGCAGCAGAGTTTTTTAATGGGTCTGAAACATGTTTAGTAGTCCTTTTTGGATGCTCAATTTCAAAAAATACTTGTTTAAAATGAGAGATATTTGTTTGCATATTCTCATTATTTGAAAACACTGATTCTAAACTATTATGATTAGTGTAAATGTTTTTTAGAGAAGTAATAAAGTAGCTAATATCAATACTATTAAAAGTTCTGTGTTTAAAATCAATAAAACGTTCTAAATCTTTGGGTTGATGTTGAGTTACAAAATCATAAGGGCTGTTGTCCATTAACTTAACCAACTTATTTGCATTGTTAATTATTGTTTTTCGTTGTCCCCATGCTATTGTTGCCGCTAAAAATCCTGCAATTTCAATGTCTTGCTTTTTAGTAAATAAATGAGGAATAGAAATAGGATCAGATTCAATAAAAGATTTACGGTTAAATAAATCATATTTTTCTTCTAATAGTTGGTATATTTCTTGTCTGTTAAGCAAGCATTAAAAGTAAATATTTAACTTTAACAAAAATTAATCGCTTTGAAATTAAAAAGATACCTATTGTTTATGTTAGTTATAGCTTTAGCTATACCAACAATAAATGCTCAAAAAACAATGAAGAAAAGAGATGCAAGAAATCTCATGGATTCTATTTTTCATTATGTAAGTAATGCTAGTCAAAACACTCGTGATTCTATTATTACTTATAACTATAATAAAAACGTTTTTAATGATGATTCTAATCTTGAGACGTATTCGGATACGACTAGTCAAGGGGCGGTGATGGAAATGTTAGTTATAGATGGCGACACTAGTTATATCTATAATATGCAAACTTTTGCTGTTGTAGATTTAAAACCTTATGGTATTCCTGCAAAAGATAAACTTTTTAGGAAGTTAAGATATCATGTGAAAAAGGTGTATCCATATGCAAAGGTTGCTGCAGACAAATTAAATATGTACGAAAAACAATTGCAAGGAGTTAAATCTAATAGTAAGAGAAGAAAAATAATGAAAAAGCGTGAAAAAGCTTTAAAAGAAGAGTTTGAAGATGTAATAAAAACAATGTCTAAAACATCAGGTAGAGTTTTAATTAAGCTAATTGATAGAGAAACAGGGCAAAGTACTTATGAGATTATTAAAGAGATGCGTGGTGGATTTAAAGCATGGACATACCAAGGTATTGGTAAGTTTTATGGTGCGGATTTAAAACAACGATTTGATCCTAAGAATAGTGAAGAAGATGAAATGATTGAGAGAGTTGTACAATCGTTAATAGCAGAAGGGAGTATATTTTACTAACCTCCTAATATTGAGTGTAAATCCTCAACTTGGCTTTCCCAAAGTAATTTTGCTTCTTCTAGTTCGTCCTCTTCAGCAAAATCAGTAATGATTAATGATAAATCTTTAGTGATGTCATCAATTTGAATTTTAAATTCAAAATAAGATTCATCATCTTCATCTGCTAACCATTTAAATTTAATAAACTGGTTAGCTTTTTTAGAGATTAGCTTAGCTTCTTCTTCACTACCATCCCAAATAAAAGTAAAAATTTCTCCTCTAGAATTTACATTTTCTGCAAACCATTGGCTTAAACCACTTGGTGTAGCTAAATAATTAAATAATAATCTTGATGAAGATTTTATAACAAATTCTAGCTCGTACTTTACTTTATCGCTCATAGTATCACATGCTTATCACTTGTTGCAATATAGGAAAAAAAATGAATTTAGTTTACTCTAAAATCTTAAATAAAAAAATATACTATCATTTTATTGTTAAAACCACAAAACTACTATATTTGCAAACTCATTTTGGCGAGGTAGCTCAGTTGGTTAGAGCACTGGATTCATAACCCAGAGGTCTCGGGTTCAAATCCCGATCTCGCTACAGTTAAATCAAGCAGCTACATTTAGTAGTTGCTTTTTTTTTCGATTAAGTTAAGCGTGAAGTAATTGATCTTTTTATATGGTTTAACCTCTTAAGGATTGTAGCAATTCACTTATCCTATTCATATTACTGTGTTGTTTGAGTTTGCTTTCTCCACCAAATGCTGCAACAGGAGGTTCTTGCTCAATAAGAGCATACAACTCAATAAGATCTTCGTCATCATTATCCTCTGGAAATTCCACTAAATATTTATCAAGACTAATTTTCTCGCTAAATAACTCTTCAGTTAGTTTTACGGCTAATAATCGATGTTTTGTGTTTTTAAATTCCATTCTCCTAAAGTAACCAATAATCTAAAAATTCAATGTTTTTTTTGAGGAATTGGTCTTTTGGAGTTTTTGAAATTTAATATTGAACCGATTAAGAATGCAACTCCCAAAATAGAAGAAATAGTTCCATTTAAAATAATTGGCATGTGGAAAAAAGAATTAAATCCTATCCCGTAATGATTATCTATTAACCTCAGTGTTACAATTGCAAAAGAAATTATTGAGATTGCAAGGAATAAAAAACCTTTTTTAATGGAATAGTTATAACGATTTTCCTTTTTACCAGCATCTATCGCAATATGAAATTTAGCAATAATGTCTTTGCAAGATTTTCCAAACGGGTTAAGTTCAGAAACACTATAATACCCATCTTTTTCTAACCTATTTTTAATTAAATGATATACTTCTATTGCAACTTTTTCATTATCAAAGTATACTATTGTTACAATAAATTTTATCTGATGAGATTTTTTATAATCTTTTAAGGTCTCATTTAATATCTTTAATTCGCTATTATTTAAGATAAGTTTAATCACTTTACCAAATTACGAATAATCTAAATTTTTATGTTCAAGGTATTTTAAGAGAAGCTATTTTACTAGAATGAAAGAAATTGCTCCAATTAATGCGGAAAATAAAAAAATGTATAGTATCATTTTAAGAATAACAATCCATTCGTGTCTTTTTATTTTGTAGCGTTCTTTTACCATTAATTAAAATCCTCTCAAAAAGTTACTTCTTAAGTTAGCTGCTTCTGGAGAACTAATAGCTTGTTGTATTTGGCTTAAAAAACGCTCTTTATCTTTACCTAAAATTCCTTTTAAAACTAAGTTATTAGAAGCATGATCGCTTCTAAAAATGGTTTCTTCTAATTCTAAGTTTTGTATAAACAGATGCATTTCGGTAAATAATTCCTGTTGAGTTAGCTCTATAAATGTGCCTTTATATCTATTTTTATAGTGTGCTAATCCTTTATGTGCAGTTAATACCAAAGTACTAGCATATTTAGGTTGGGTTTCGTTTAGCACTTTAGCAGAGTTAATAGCATGTTGCTCAGTAAATTCTTTGCCGCCAACACCATTTATTATCATTACTGAACTATTCATCCCAACCGCTTTACTTTTGTTTAAGCCTTCAATGGTAGTTTCAAAAGTTTCGCCTTTTTGTATGCACTCTAAAACTTCACTGTCGCCCGATTCTATACCTACATATAGTAATGTTAAACCTGCTTCAAACAATTGTTTTAGCTCTTCAGAACTTTTTCTTGATAAATTACTTGGTGAAGCATAAGTTGAAACTCGTTGTAAATTAGGAAAGGTGTTTTTTAGTTTAGTTAAAATCCTTAATAACCTTTCGGTAGATAATACCAATGGGTCACCATCAGCTAAAAATATTCTACGAATTTGTTCAGCGTAAGGAATAAAACTTTCAATGTCTTTAAAGACCTCTTCTTCTTTACGAGCTTTAAATTTTTTACTAGTGTACATTTCACAAAATGAACACTTGTTCCAGCTACAACCCAATGTAATCTGCAATATTAATGACCTAGCCTCACTTGGAGGTCTATATAAAGGTTCATCGTATTGAATTGGGAAACTCATAAATATAAAAATACCCAATTCCACTAACTTTATTACTTTTACAAGATGAAAACATTTAGCGTTATACTACTATTTTTATTGACGATTTCAATAAGTGCACAGTCTAATAAAATAGACAACCCTAGTGAATATATACCAGCTGAAAATGTTGGGGGTAAATTAGAGTTAAAGCGTTTTTTGCAACAAGAATTATTTTACCCTAAAAAATCATTATATAAAAAAGTTGAAGGTACTGTTGAATTGGCTTTTATCATAGATGTAGAAACAGGGAATACAAGTGGTTTGCATTTAAGAAATCATATATCTCCTGACATTGATGAAGAAGCTATACGATTATATAGTATGTTACAATTTGAAAAACCTAAATATAGAGGAGGTAAGGCAACTGTTTATAGTGTATTAAAAATTAAATTTTCAATTAAAAATTACAAACGAATAGTAAAATCAAGAGGCTATACTGATAGTAGATTTAATGTTCCTGAACAAGATACATCGATGGTTATTCATCATGAGAGTCAATTAAAAGTTAGACCAAAAATTATCTTTGATAAGGAAACAAACAATATATCTCAATTTATAAGAAAAAATTTGAAATATCCACAAAATACATTGAAGCTAAATTTAAAAGGAACCGTTAAATTGAGATTTGTAGTAGAGCCTACAGGTCGTATTACTAATATCAAATTACTAAATGGTCTGGGGGGGGGAGCAACTTCAGAAACAGAGAGGTTACTAAAACTCTTGTCATGGGAACCTGGAGAAAAAGATGGTGTTAAAGTTAGATGCTTTAAAGAGTTTGAAGTAAATTATCATTTGTCAAGTGATGATGGAAAAGAATACGTTCCTAATTCTAATTTTTAGTATTTCTATTTCATCTTGTATTTGTTGTGTTTTGTAGAAATAGATGATACTTTTGTCGTCCCAATTTAAAGCTATGAAAATTACATTTCTCCCAAAAATAATACTTGCTCTAATTCTATTAAGTAATGTTTTTGCTTTTGCTCAAGATAAAGCAACAGCTAAGCTTGCTAATGAATATTTTAATGATGGCAATTTTAATGCTGCTTTAGATGAATATTTAGAGTTGTTAGATGTTACTCCAGATAATGAGAAGTTTAACTATAGAACTGGAGTTTGTTATTTGAATACGAATATTGATAAGTCAAATGCTATTCAATATTTAGAGAAAGCTTTAAAAGTTGAGACACCTAACCCTAATACATATTATCTTTTAGGAAGAGCATATCATTTTGCTTATAAATTTAATGAAGCAATTAAAATGTTTGAAAAATTTAAAGCGGTTGACAAAGGGAATACCTTCAATTTAGACGATGTTGAGAAACAAATAGAATACTGTTATAACGCTGTTGAAATAATGAAGTTTCCTTTGGATGTAAATTTTGAAAATGTAGGTAACGAGATTAATTCTAGTACTAAAGATTATTATCCCTTTGTTCCTTTAAATGAAGGCTTTTTAATTTTTAATAGTAAACGTGATGATGGGAGTAACAAGTTGCCTGATGGTACTTTTAATTCCGAAATATACATCTCTAAAGTTAAAAATGGGAAGTTTACTAATGCACGTAAATTAGATCAAAATGTAAATACTATAGATGGTTCAGAAGAAATTATTGGATTGTCAGCAGACGGTAAATATTTGTTGTTTTATTTTGAAAATAAAGAACATTACGGAGATTTATTTATCGCAAAATTTGAAGGTGAAAAGGTAATGGATATTGAAAAGCTTCCTAAAGAAATTAACTCTAAAAATCATGAAATAGCTGCATCAATTACTCAAGATGGTAATTCAATTTATTTTGCAAGCGATAGAGATGGAGGTTTTGGAGGTGTTGATATCTACATATCAAGAAAGCTTCCTAATGGAAAATGGGGGCCAGCTCAAAACTTAGGAGCTTCAGTTAATACTATGTATGATGAGGATTTTCCTAATATTTCATCTGATAATAAAACATTGTATTTCAGTTCTAAAGGTCACACTAGTATGGGTGGATATGATATTTTTAAAGCTAGTTGGAATTCTAATAAAAGGAATTGGGGAGATGTTAAAAATATTGGTTACCCAATAAATACTCCAGAGGATAACATGAATTATAGAGCATCTGAATCTGGAAGAACAGGTTATATATCTTCTTTAAGAGCAGATGGAAAAGGTGACTTAGATGTCTATGCTGTTACTTTTAATGAGATAGACCCACAATCTACCGTTATGAAAGGATATGTCAATGCTTCTGATTCTGCGCAAATAAAAGATGTGTTTTTATCGGTTTTAGATAAAGAAACAGATGAGTTGTATGGTAATTATATGACTAACCCTATCTCTGGAAGATATATAATGATTTTACCTCCAGGTAAGTATAATGTTTTGGTTGAGGTGCCAGGTTTTGATTTGTATTCTGAAGATATAG
Organism: Vicingaceae bacterium; assembly: GCA_029210015.1. Classification (GTDB taxonomy): domain Bacteria; phylum Bacteroidota; class Bacteroidia; order Flavobacteriales_E; family Vicingaceae. The sequence goes on along the minus strand of JARGOE010000012.1, from coordinate 16,806 downwards.
AGATTTATGGAAAGGCGGACTATAGGAGTGTAATTAAAAAAGACTTTAGTCTAAAGCCGGTTCAATAGCTGTTTCTAGAGCTACATCATTATTTATACCTAATCCATTTTTTAAATGTTGATTAGAGAAATGTTTAACATCTTTTGTTATTTCAGTATTGTATAAATAACCCGATTTCGGAAGTGCTCTTACCTTAATTATTTCCTCGTCAGAATCTAATATATATAAGATTCTTTTATCTACATGATTTGCATATTTGTTATGGATGATAATTGAGTTAACTGTAAGTAGAATTAAAATTGTAATCGCTAAAATTGGAGCAAACTGCGTGATTTTTACCTTTTCACTACTTCCTAATAAAAATAAATAGCCAACTATTGTAATACAAATAATAAAAGAGCTACTAATTATTGCTCTATCTGGTGCCAATCCACCTAATGCAAACACTGCCATAAAATTATTTATAAAAGTAAAGAGTCCGATAGAAAGGCAAGCATATAGTAAATGCTTAATTGGATTAAACCATTTAAAATTAGTTTTACATGTTGATCCTAAAAAGTAAAATGGGATTGCTAAAATTATAGCTACTAAAAAAGTAGAGTAGAACTCGAAAAACAAATATTTAATAGTTCCATATCCGCTATAAAGTAAACTATCAAGCAAACCTAAACTAGGAGTAATTTCATCTCTATGTATTGTTCCAGAACTAAGGTAGTTGATTGAAAAGGATATTAAAATTACGGCTAAACCAAGTAAGGTCAAATTCTTTTTAAGGCCTTTAATTAGAAGAAATATTAAACCAATAATAATAAATAAACTTAAAGGTTCATTTGCTCCTCCAATATAGATGAAGCTTAATACGAATAATAAGTAATGATGCAATTTGTTTTTAGTATTTATTAATAAAGTTAAACTGAAAATGAAAGCAATAATGCTCCATAAATATACGGCAGATCCTGTATACCAAAACCATGTTTCATTAGGATTAACAGTACTGAAAAAAAATACACTTAAAAAGATTAGGGCATATGTTTTTAAGGTAGAGAAGTTAATTTCAAACTTCAATTTTTCACTTGTGTTTTTAAGTAGTTTATGTACTCCTAAATATAGCAATAGGGTGCTTAAGCAATTAAATAAAAATAGAAAAAATGGGATATTGTAGAATTTTATAAAACTTAATAAAATAAAGTTTGAAGTCCACCGACCATGCCAGTTGATATATAAGTTTTTATAAATTTCCGAGAAAGATTTTGAGTTTATTTCGCCTATAAAATAATAGTCATCTACAGCAAACCGATTAAAGAAAAAACAACTAAATAGAAACACTACAAACAGTATTGCTTGAGTAGTTATTAGGTATGATGTTTTGTTTTGCATTTATGCTTAAAACTAAGTTATAAAACATTATCAACATTGCTTGAATAAAGTTTCTTTTTAGCGAATTTTGAGAGACTAAAATTAACATTATGCAGCAGTATTTAGATTTATTAGACCATATTTTAACTAAAGGGTCTAGCAAAGGTGATAGAACAGGAACAGGAACAATTAGTTGTTTTGGTTACCAAATGCGCTTTGATTTAAGTGAGGGCTTTCCATGTTTAACTACTAAAAAGTTACATTTAAAATCTATAATACATGAATTGTTGTGGTTTATAAATGGAGATACTAATATTAAATACCTTCAAGAGAATGGTGTTAAAATATGGGATGGATGGGCAAATGATGAAGGAGATTTAGGACCAGTTTATGGATATCAATGGCGAAATTGGAACGGTGATGGAATTGATCAGATTAAAGATTTAATTCATCAAATTAAAACAAACCCTAATAGTAGAAGGTTATTAGTTTCAGCATGGAATCCAAGTGTAATGCCAGATACATCTGTTAGTTTTGAAGAGAATGTTGCAAATGGGAAAGCTGCTTTGCCTCCTTGTCATGCATTTTTTCAGTTTTATGTGACAGATGGTAAATTGTCTTGTCAGCTATATCAAAGAAGTGCGGATACTTTTTTAGGAGTTCCTTTTAATATTGCATCCTATGCTTTATTTACAATGATGGTAGCTCAAGTATGTGATTTAGAGTATGGTGATTTTATTCACTCCTTTGGAGATGTACATTTATATAATGACCATATTGAGCAAGCCAAATTGCAGTTAACTCGTTCGCCTAAAAAATTGCCTACAATGAAAATAAATCCTAATGTTAAAAGCATTTTTGATTTTAAATTTGAAGACTTTGAATTGGTTAATTATGAGCCACATCCACATATTAAAGCTGCAGTTTCTTTATAATGGAAAAATTAAACCTACCTCAATATCCTATTAAATTAAAAGAAGAGGAAGGTAAGAAGTATATTTTTGACAATATCCGAAAAAAGTATTTAGTGTTAACACCAGAGGAATGGGTCAGACAAAATTTTATTCAATATTTAATTCAAGATAAAAAATATCCCGAAGGATTAATTCTAATTGAAAAAGGATTGAAAATAAATGAATTGCAAAAACGTGCTGACACTCTAGTTTATAAAGGATCAGCCCCATCTGTTTTAATAGAATTTAAAGCTCCTAAAGTAAAAATAACACAAGAAGTTTTTGAGCAAATAGGTCGATACAATAGTATTTTTAAAGTACCATATTTAATTGTGAGTAATGGTTTGGAGCATTATTGTGCAAGAATAGACTTTGAACAAAATTCATTTGAATTTTTAGATAGAGTTCCCATCTATAATAGTCTTTAAATCAATAACCTTAATAGTGGGGTTACTAGTAATATAGTTAGGTAGTTCATCGGTTTTTAAAACAGCAATTTTTTTGCTTTTCTCTTTTAACTGTTTAATCTGATTTTCTGTTGGGATGTAATTATATGCCGTATGTGAGGTATAAAACATTGTTGGAATATGTCCTTGTTCTGTAATGTTCATATTAAAAATGATGTAATCTTCGCCTTCTAAAAAGCCTTCTAAAGAGTTTATAACTTTCATTTCTAACAATTCTTTTTCACGCTCATGGTTGTCATGAGGCTTTTTCATGGTATGATAATTCTCTATTGTAGATAGATTAAGTACTGTAAACAATATGGCTAATAATACGATTGTACTTAAAGAATACCCAATAAGTTTAGGCTTTAATTTAACCTCAATAAAATTCAATGTTAAATAAAATAAATAGCTCAAACCTAAATAGATAAAAGGCATTGCAATAATTGTAAAAGCTATCATTTTGGTAGTGGCAATACTATAAAAAATGTATATAAAGCTTATGGCTGTAATAATAAATATTTTATAAATTTTTTCTTTAATAGCTTTTAACATAAATATGATTCCTGCTAGTAAGATAAATGGGATTGCAACACCAGAACCATAAAGGGCTTTTAAGCCTATGGTAAAATGAAATAAAAATCCACCAGAATGCGACTCAACTGTATTTGTGAAATGACTAGAAGTTGAAGTATATTCATATAAAGATTCTAAGGGGAATGCATTAATAATATAGATTTGCCAAGGGATAAAAACAACTAAACAAATGATAGTTGTAATAGCCATATGAGTGTAGCTTTTTATTTTAAAAAAACTTTTAGGTTGAGTAATTGATTTACTAATAAACCATAGAATAAATACTAGCGTTCCCATTAACCACTTTACTAGTACAGCTGCTCCGCTAAATAGGCCTATTAAGATTAACCATCTTGGGTTTTTAGATTTTTGATATTCAAACCAAGACCAAAAGCTAGCAGTAACATAAAACAAAAAGGCAATATCATTATGGTCGGTAGAATATCTGCCAGCAACTAATTCTAAAGGGAAGTAGGCTACAGCAAATAATAATGCTGCTATATAACCTAGGCGTTTGTCTATAATCATACTACCTATTCTATAAATAAATAAAGGAACAATAGCATGCATAATAATACTTGGTGTTCTAACAGCTAATGCATTTACACCAAACATTTTAATACTTAGCGCCATTTGCCATAAAAATAAAGGTTGCTTATGGAGCCATACATGGTTGGCAGTCCAATTTTTATAGTTGTAATCAAATTGTGGGTCTAAAAACAAGGTAGGTTTAAAAGGATTTTGAAGCATATTTTTTGCAACAAGTGCATGATATTGCTCATCCCATAATATTAAAAAAGGATCTAGGTTGGCAATAAAAAAACCTAAAACTAAAGCTCCTAAAAAAAGCAAGACAATACTGAGTGTTGTTTTACGATTAAATAAAATAATAGAGCTAATGAATAATAGAGCACTTATTATTAATGGTGTAAGTTGTTGTTGAGAGAAATAAGAAAAAGGCATTTTAAATTTTGTCTAAATCTTTTTGTGTTAGTTCTCCAGGATTATTTCCTGTATTAATAGTTGTGTTAGGTTCAAACAGCATAACAGAAACCTCGTTATCAGCTAAAGGCTTATGCTCAATCCCTTTCGGTACAATAATAAATTCATTTTCATTAACAATAACAGATTTATCTCTAAACTCCATTCTTAATGTTCCTTTTAGAACATAAAATAGTTCGTCTTCATTATCATGTTTGTGCCAAGCGAATTCACCTTTAAATTTAGCTAACTTAACATGTTGACCATTTAATTCTCCCACAATTTTTGGGCTCCAATGTTCTGAAAAGCTATCTAGTTTATCTTTAAGGTTTACCTTGTTCATATTGTCAGTATACTGTCATATCAAATATAGTAATTCTTAATCGAAATAGTTTTATGCAAAACTTTACTTAATTTTAACTAATGAAAAATATTTTTCTATTTCTATTAGTGCTTTGTACATCAGGAATGTACGGACAGTATTCTAAAATTAATATAACATTAAAAATAGAATTAGAAAAGCATAATAGTAAAGAGTTGTTTCCTTTGTTTGTAATTGGAAATACAGCAAAAATAAAAGCTGAGGTTCAAAAGTTAGGAGGAGAGTTTGTTAGATCTGTAGATAATATTGCTCAAATAAAACTTCCTGTAGGTGTAATTGAAAGCTTTTCTCAGAATAGCTTTGTACAAGCAATTCCATATTCTTTTTCTAAAGGTAAGGCCCTTTCTGATACTATGACAGTTCATAATAATGTTACTCCGATACATAATGGAATTAGCCCTCTATTACAACCTTATACTGGTAAGGGAGTAGTTGTTGGAGTTATAGATACAGGTAATGATATTGTTCATCCTGATTTTAAAGATACTTTAGGCAACACGCGTATCTATAGAATTTGGGATCAAGTAACAAATCAATACTGGGATTCAACATCAATTAATAATAATACATGTACACATACAGATTATGATGGTGTTGATCATGGAACACACGTAGCAGGAATTGCAGCAGGAAATGGCTTAGCTGTAAATAATTATTGTGGGGTTGCTCCAGAAGCTACCATTGTTGCTGTAGCTAGTGATTTTAATGCGCCAAATTGGTTGTTGACAGTTGTAGATGCTGCAGCATATATATTTGATGTAGCCGATTCTTTGAATATGCCATGCGTAATTAATGCAAGTATTGGTGAATATTTTGGTTCTCATGATGGTACTGATCCTGCAGCCAAATTAATAGATAGTTTAGTTAACTATAAACCAGGGAGAGCATTTGTCGCTGCAGCTGGTAATGCAGGTTTTTTTAATTGGCATGTTAATCAATTAGTAGATGCTGATACTTCTTCTTCATATTTAAAATATAATGCAAGTTCATCATTAGGTTTTGGGTCTGTATTTTATGAAGTTTGGTCTGATACTATTGATTTTAATAATGTTGATTATGCATTTGGTGCAAACTTGCCAAATGGAACTTTTGAAGAGAGAGGTAGAACATCTTTTTTTAATATCAAAAATAGATTAGGAACTTTTACTGATACGATAAAAAATGGGTCTAATATTTTAGCTATTGTACAAACCTATGCTGAATTGCAAGGAGATAAATATTTACTACAAGTATTATTAAATGAACCAGATTCTAATACTTACAATTTTAGTATTTTAAGTACTGGTTCTGGAAAATTTGATTTTTGGTCAACCAGTCTCTTAGGTACTTCTGATATTGTAAGTAGTGGACTTCCAACTGTAACACAATATCCTCCAATTGCACATTACACAAAACCAGATTCTTCACAAACTATGGTAAGTAGTTTTCAGTGTCATCCAAACCTTTTAACTGTGGCAAATTTTGTAAATAGGAAAACTTATTTGGATGTAGATTCTATTGTGAGATTAGTACCTGTTACTCCAGGTGAAAAAGCTAATTCTTCTAGTATAGGACCTAATAGGAGAGGAGTTATTAAGCCAGATATTGGTGCTACTGGAGATTACACTATAGGACCTAACTCAGCTGCAGTTATTGCTGCTAACATGAGTGCTGGCCCAATTGCAAGAGAGCGAGTGGCTTTTGGTGGAATGCATCGAAGAAATGGGGGTACTTCAATGGCATCTCCAGTTGTAGCAGGTGTTGTAGCATTATATTTTGAAAAATGTCCCAATGCAACTATGGCTGAGGTAAAAAATGCACTATTGAGCACAGCTAAACAAGATACTTTTACTGGTGCTGTTCCAAATTTTGCATTTGGTTATGGTAAAGTCAATGCTTTTGCTGCTTTAACGACTTCCAATTTTAAGTTAGGGAATGATATTAATATTTGTGATGGAGATAGTGTTCAAATATCATCTCCTCCATTTAATTCTTATTTATGGTCGACTGGAGATACTACTGCTAGTATTTATGCTGATACTACCCAAATGGTTTATTTATCAGGGACTTATTTGAGTGGTTGCATTTCAAAATCAGATACATTAAATATTTCTTGGCGACCGTTGCCTACCAAACCTATAATTAATGTAAATGGTAACAGCTTAAGTTATTTTACTAATCATAATTTACAATGGTATTATAACTTCTCAATATTGGCAGGTGAAACAGATACATTGCATATTGCCCAGAGTAGTGGAGACTACTTTGTTGTTGTTACTGATTCTTTTGGTTGCAAAAACGTTTCGGATACGTTAAATCATGTGCTTTTGGGAATTGAAAACATTCCTAATACTATAGCTAATATATATCCAAACCCAACTAATGGTTCGCTGTCTATAGAGTTTAAAAGTGAGAAGATAACAGATGTAGAAGTTCTTAATGTGTTAGGAAAGAAGGTGTTTTCTGAAAATATTAACTCCTCAACTAAAAAAGTTAGTTTAAGTTTAACTCATTTAGCTGAAGGAGTTTACTATGTTAGATTGATTTCTCCTGAAAAGGACTTTGTGAGTAAAGTAATTCTATTGAAATAATTACTTTATTGTGTGAATGCATATTGAATTATGTTTGCACCCATCTGGAGAGCTAACGTTCTTTTTTCTTCGCTATCGTTATGAACTTCTGAATCTTCCCAACCATCTCCTAAATCACATTCTACATCATAAAAACAAACAAGTCGATCTTCAAAGTAAATACCATAACCTTGAGGTGACTTATCATCATGTTCATGAATTTTAGGTAATCCTTTATTGAAGTTGTACTTCTGATGATAGATAGGGTGAGAGTATGGTAACTCAACAAACTCAGCATTAGGAAAAACTAATTTCATTTGAGATCTAATAAATTGATCTAAACCATAGTTATCTGAAATATGTAAAAAGCCTCCGCTAATTAAGTAGTTTCTTAAGTTTTCTGCTTCTTGTGAATTAAAGATAATGTTTCCATGCCCTGTTAAATGGATAAAGGGAAAGTTGAAAATTTCAGAACTCCCAACTTCAACAATAGCTTGTTCTTTATTAATGTTTGTTTTTAAATTTTTGTTGCAAAAGTTTATAAGGTTAGGTAGAGAGGTTTCTAAATTTGAATACCAATCACCTCCACCATTATATTTTAAAACAGCTATTTGATAACTAGAATTTTGGCTATGACAGAAGTTAAAACCAAACATTAAAAATGCTATGGATATTAAAAATTTATTCATTTATAAAATTAAAGGCATTACAAATATACAAACCTGCTGTTTCTGTTCTTAAACGACTTTCGCCTAAACTTATAGGTTTAAAATTATTTTTTAATGCTAATTCAACTTCATTTTTACTAAAATCTCCCTCAGGTCCAATTAAAACAATTGCATCTTTACCAGACTCATAACACTTTTTAAAATGTGTTTGATTTTCACTATAGCAGTGTGCAATATATTTTTCACGAGAAAATTCTTTTGAAATTATATCGGAATATTTACATGGAGCATTTATTTGAGGTAATGTTGCTTTTAATGATTGCTTCATTGCAGCTATAGCTCTCTTCTCTAGACGATCAGTTTTTAATACTTTACGTTCAGAATTATCGCAAATAATGGGTGTTATTTCAGATATACCTATTTCGGTAGCCTTTTCAATCAGCCATTCTAATCGGTCATTATTTTTTGTCGGTGCAATTGCAATATGTAAAGAAGGATTCTTTTTTTGTTCAAATATTGTTTTGACAATCTCTACTTCACATTTTTTGTGATGATCAGAAACTATTTTTGCTTCGTAAAAACATCCTTTTCCATCCACTAAAGTTATAATATCATTAATTGTTAACCGTAAAACTTTTATAGCATGTTTTGATTCTGTTTCATTCAAAACATAGCTTTTGTTATCAGTTATATTGGGTGTGTAAAATAATTTCATTACAAAAGCGAAGGTAAGCAATTAACATAAAAAAAGAGCCTCGAATATTCGAGACTCTTTTTTTATATCAAAACAAAATTGACTAATTAATGTAGCTCAATATCAAAAGGCATACGAGCCATAATACCACTTTGTGTAGTTACACTTTGTAGTTTCTTGTAATATTTTTGCTCATCACCTAAAACACTTCCTAAAACTTTTGATTGAATGTTTATCTCTAGTTCTTCCATTAACTCTTCAAAAGGATCTTTTAATTTAGGGTATGCTACTAATTGGTAATCATCTAGTTTTGCAGATTTTTTTGCAATTTCAATTGCTTTATCTAATCCACCTATCTCATCTACTAATCCAATTGCTAAAGCATCTAACCCCATCCAAACTCTGCCTTGTCCAATAGAATCAACCTGCTCTTTAGTCATACCTCTACCTTCAGCAACCTTAGTGATAAAATCATCATAAATTTTCTCAACACCAATTTGTATAATATCTCTTTCTTGAGCTGTTAATGGTTTAAAAACGGACATTAAATCAGCATGTTCATTAGTTTTAACCCTATCAAATGTAATCCCTAATTTATTATTCATTAACCCTTGAGCATTAGGTATAACTCCGAATACTCCAATAGAGCCAGTAATTGTTTTTTCATCAGCAACAATTTTATCAGCTGCACATGCAATGTAATAACCACCACTAGCTGCAACATCTCCCATACTTACAATTACAGGTTTTGCTTTTTTAGCTAAAACTACTTCTCTCCACATTACGTCAGAAGCTAAGGCACTTCCACCAGGAGAATTAACTCTTAAAACTATTGCTTTAACGTTCTCATCCAATCGAGCTTCACGAATAGCTTTTGAAATTGTTTCTGAGCCCATACTACCGTTTTTACTCTTGCCACTTTCTATTCCTCCAGCAGCATATATTATAGCAATTTGTTTTTCATCTAATTTGCTATCCTTTTTACCTTTTTTCTTTGGTTTTAGAGTTTTAGCATATTTATTTAGCGCAATAGAAGGAATATCTTCATCTGCTTCAATTTTTAATTTTTTTCTTAATAAATCTAATACTTCATCCTTAAAATAAGTTTCATCAACTAAGCCTTCAGCTTTTGCAATTTTTGCATCTTGAATTGTCATATTATCTGCTAGTTCATTTAATTTTTCTACGCTTATACCTCTGCTCTTAGAAACTTCTTTTATCATACTTCCCCAAGCGGTATTTAAAATTAATTGATATTGTTCACGATTAGCGTCACTCATTTTCTCTAACATATAAGGTTCTACCGCGCTCTTAAATTTACCATGACGAATTATTTGCATTTCAACTTCTAATTTCTCTAAAGCATTTTTAAAGAACATTAACTCAGAAGATAAACCTCTGTGCTCAACAATTCCAGCAGGGTTTACGCAAATTTTATCTGCTACAGAAGCAACGTAATAAGAACTTTGTGTATAAATTTCAGAATAACTGATAATCCATTTTTTTGATTTCTTAAAGTCAACTAAAGCAGCTCTTATTTCTTCTAAAGTTGCCATACCAGCAGGAATACTAGTAACATCTAAATAGATACCTTTTATTTTGGCATCTGTTTTTGCTTTCTCTATAGATGCAATAATTTTATCTAAACCTAAACCATTTTTAGATTCCATAGATCCAAAATCAAAGTTTTCGAATGGGTTATTAGAAGTTCTATCTTTAATAGGTTTATTCAATGTTAAATGTAAAATAGAGTTGTCTTCTATTTTTACCATGTTTCTTTTACTGCCGTCAGATGATCCATCTATTATAGCAGATAGCATTCCGAAGAATATTACCATTGATAAAATGCTAGCTAACATTATGGTAATAAATGTTCCTAGCATACTAGCGAACATAAATTTGAAAAATTGTTTCATTGTTTAATTTTTAATTAAGTTATTTTGTTTTGAGCAAAAGTAGAGATATCATTACTTACTTTTAGTAACAGAATACATTAATGGTAGTAGGATATGATAAACGGAATTTATGAGCAATAAAGTAATTTTAGGTTTAGGAGGAAATGTTGGTAATGTACAATTTACCCTGAAAAATTGTATTCAATTAATAGAATTGAAAGTAGGTAAAGTAGATGTAAAATCATCTTTATATCAAACAAAAGCTTGGGGAGTAGAAAATCAACCAGATTTTATTAATCAAGTAGTTGTAATTAATACAAATCTTTCTGCACATGAATGTTTAAGTAATTTTCAAGATATCGAAAAGCAAATGGGTAGAATTAGAAAGGAAAAATGGCATGAAAGAACAATTGATATTGATATCTTATTTTATAATAATGATATTATTGAAGAGGATAACCTTAAAATACCACATCCATTTATTCAAGACAGAAATTTTGTAATCTATCCTTTAGATGAAATAGTGCCTAATTTAATTCATCCTCAGCTTAATAAATCAATGTTAGAACTAAAAAATATTTGTAAAGACAAATTGATGGTTATTAAATTATAGAGAATATGCTCATATCTTTTTTAAATGTAAAAAGTATTAACTATCATTGCAGTTAGAAAATTAACTAATAAATTAGCTTTTAATAGAATAATCTCAGAAATGATGAAGAATCAAAACGTAAAATTAACTGCTTTAGCTGTTGTAACTGCTACTGCTTTTATTGCTTGTAACCCTTTAAATAAGATGGTTAAGCGACAAGGAGAAGTAAACTATGAACTTACTCCAAATCCAGTGGAAATGCACGGAGATAGTATTGCTATTTCGTTGAATGGAAGTTTCCCTGAAAAATATTTTAATAAAAAAGTATCTGCTGCAATAACTCCTGTTATTGTTTATGGTGAAAATTCAGAATCTTTTGATGTATTAAACATTAAAGGTGAAGACTCTGAAGAAGAAGGTGCTACAATTAACTACGAAAAAGGCGGTAGTTTTTCTCATTCATCTGTAATTCCTTACAAAGAAGGAATGGAAACTGCAGTTGTTGAATTAAGAGTTACTGGTAAATATAAAGAAAAGACTAAAGATTTAGATCCAAGAAAGGTTGCTGACGGAACAATGATTACATCTAAATTAGTTATGTCTTCTGATAAAGGAATAGTTGGAGCTGATGCTTTCAAAAAATTCACTTTAGAGGATAACAATGTAGAGATTCATTACTTAGTAAACAACTCTACTGTTAGAGGTAGTGAGATGAATGATTCTGATGTTAAAGAATTAAAAGCAAAATTGAAAGGTTGGAAAGAAGACGTGAAAATGGAATTCAACAACTTAGCAATTAGTGCATATGCTTCTCCTGAAGGTGAGTTAAGTAAAAACGATAACTTAGCTAATGAAAGAGCAATGTCTGCTGCTAAATCTTTAGAGTCAATGTTAAAGAGAGCTAAAGTTGAAATCCCAGAGAATTTTTCTGCGGCAGCTGGTAAAGGTGAAGATTGGAATGGATTCAAATCTTTAATGACTGCGTCTGATATACAAGATAAAGAATTAATCTTAAGAGTTTTAGAAACATACCAAGATGGAGCTAAAAGAGAAGAAGAAATTAAAAATTTAGCTGCTACTTACACTCAAGTTGCTAAAAAAGTACTTCCTGAATTAAGAAGAGCTCAATGTAACTTAGTTATGAAGCATCATAACTTAACTGATGATGAAATTAAAGCTTTAGTTGATTCTAAAATTGATTCATTAGATGTTGAGCAAATGTTATATGCTGCTACTTTATACACTGATGAAGCTAAAAAAGAATCTATTTACAAAAGTGTTTCTTCTATCCATGCTTCTGATTGGAGAGGACCAAACAATGTTGGATACATTTACTTAACTCAAAACAAATTAGCTGAAGCTAAAGCTGAGTTTGATAAAGCAAATGGATTATCTGCAAATAACCCAGTTATTCAAAACAACTTAGGTGTTATTGAAAGATTAAACGGAAACTTAGATGCAGCTATGGAGTATTACAACAACGCTTCAGGTGCTGGTGCAGAGGTTGCTCAAAACAAAGGAATCATTAACATCATTAAAGGGGATTATGCAGATGCAGTTTCTAACTATTCTGGTGTAAATTCATTTAATGCTGCATTAGCAAAATTAATGAATGGTGATAACGCTGTTGGTTCTGTAATTGATGGTTCTGATGATAAGGATGAAGCATTAGCCTACTACTTAAAAGCAGTTGCTGGAGCAAGAGGTGGAGATAATGATATGATGATTAATAACTTAAAAACAGCAACATCTAAAGATGCAGCTTTAAAAGCTAAAGCTAAAGGTGACGCTGAGTTTATTAAGTATAAAGATAACGCTGATTTTCAAGCAGCTGTTAACTAATAAAAGCTAATTAATAAAAAAAGCCGAGCTATTTAGCTCGGCTTTTTTTATACGTAATATGCCTTATATTTCAAGTATTTTTAATTATTAAGTGATAAAATGTTAAAAATGTAGTATATTGCACCCGTAAATTATTAATTAATTAAAAAAATTGTTATGAAAAAAGTTTTATTATTTGCTGTTGTTTTAACAGGAGCTTTAGCTTTTACTTCTTGTGGAAGTGATGAATGTGAATGTACAATTGGTGGTACTACTACTACTTATACTGAAGATGATATTGAAGGAGATGGTTCTTTAGAAGACGGATGTAACGCTGCTGATGCATTGTTATCTTCTCCAGATAAATGTGAAATGAAATAATTTTCCCATTTTAGATATTTAAAAGCTATTAACCAAAAGGTTAATAGCTTTTTTTATGAAAATGAAATTATTAAATCACATATTAAGAATATTTGTTGGGCTCGTGTTTATCCTTTCGGGTTTAGCTAAACTATTCCCAATAGAACCTTTTGAAATCATTTTTGTTGATTTAGGTGTTTCTAATTGGTTGGTAGCTCCTTTCGTAGCTAGATTTATTATTGCCTTTGAAATAACATTAGGTTTATGTATCATATTTGATGTTTGGATAAAAAACATCATTTATAAGATAACATTAGGCTCTCTTGCTGTTTTTTCTGTGTATTTAATTTATTTACTTATAACCAAAGGGAATGATGTTGACTGTGGTTGTTTTGGAAGTTTCTTGGCTTTAACGCCTCTTGAATCTATAATTAAGAATGTTGTATTAATAGTAATATTACTTCTTATAAAAAGAAGACATCATACTTATGGATTAGTTCATTGGCTAATTATTCCATTTTTGGCAATTGCTTTTTTATCAACTTTTTTATTAAATAGAGTGGGGCTGCAAAACGCATCAGCAATTGAGTTAAATGAAGAAATCGATTATTCTGGATTACCGACTTTATATCAATCAAATGAAAATGTTGATTTTACAAAAGGAAAAAAGATTGTAGCCTTTTTGAGTTATTCTTGTCCGCACTGTGAAAGCGCAGCACATAAATTGGCATATCTTCAAACTCAATATGAGATTGATAATTTATACGTAGTGTTGGGATCAAAAAAAGAAGAAAATATTCAAGTCTTTTTAGATAAAACTAAAATAGATTTTCCGATAATGTGGTTTGAAGACGAAGAGTTCTTCAAGTATAGTGGACCAAGTATTCCTGCGTTTGTTTACTTAGAAGAAGGTGTGCTTAAAAAGAGGTGGACAGGAGAATTCTTTAAAGTTGAAGAATTAGAAGAAGTACTTAAGCATTAAGCTTATTAAACAAGTCCCAAATAACAACCCCACAACTTACTGATATATTTAAAGAGTGTTTAGTTCCGTATTGAGGAATTTCAATCACCAGATCACTTTGGTTAATTACCTCTTGTTCAACTCCTTTTACTTCATTGCCAAAAACCACAGCAATTTTTTCGTTTACAGGATTAAACTCATTTAGCATTATAGAGTTTTCAGCTTGTTCTATAGAAGCAATTTTATAATTATTTGTTTTTAATTCTTGAATAGCTTCAATGGTTGTATTGTAGTATTTCCAATCAACAGATTCTGTAGCACCCAATGCAGTTTTTTGAATATCTCTGTGTGGTGGTTGTGCAGTTATTCCACACAAGTAAATAGCTTCAATTAAAAAAGCATCAGAAATTCTAAATACAGAACCAATGTTGTTTAAGCTTCTAATATTGTCTAACACAATAATAATAGGTGTTTTTTTAACTGATTTAAACTCCTCAACATTAATTCTATTTAGCTCTTCGTTTTTTAATTTTCTGTTCATAACTAATCATTAAAAATGGATGCAAAAATAATGTAAATATTAGTCATTAATTAAGTTTGTGGGAATAGCATTAATATTAGTAATTGGCAAAAGCAAAGAAAGATAAAGAAACTCCGTTGATGAAACAATACAACACCATTAAGGCGAAATATCCTGATGCGATGTTATTGTTTAGGGTGGGTGATTTTTATGAAACTTTTGGAGCAGATGCTGTAAAGGCTGCCAATATTTTAGGAATTGTTCTTACTGCTAGAAATAATGGAGGTTCTAAAATTGAACTGGCTGGTTTTCCACATCATTCTTTAAACTCTTACTTGCCAAAATTGGTGCGCTCTGGTTTGCGTGTAGCTATTTGCGACCAGCTAGAAGCTCCAAGTAAAGAAAAGAAAATTGTTAAGCGTGGAGTTACTGAATTGGTTACTCCAGGAGTTACACTGAATGACCAAATCTTAGACCATAAAAGCAATAACTTTTTAGCAGCTATTCATTTTGATAAAAAAGTATGTGGAGTGGCATTTTTAGATGTGTCTACCGGAGAGTTTTTAGTAGGGCAAGGAAATATAGAATACATAGATAAATTGTTGCACGGTTTTAAACCTACAGAGGTTTTGTCTCAACGAAATAAGAATAAGCAGTTTATTGAAAATTTTGGAGACCAATTTCACACCTATTGTCTGGAGGATTGGGCTTTTACTGAAGACTTTGGTAAAGAAACCTTACAAAAACAATTTGAAACAGCTAGTTTAAAAGGTTTTGGTATTGATGATTTAAGTGCAGCTATTTGTGCTGCTGGTGCTGCTTTACATTATTTAAGTGATACACAACACAACAAAACAAAACACATTACATCGGTTGCTAGAATAGAGGAAGGAAAATACGTTTGGTTAGATCGTTTTACGATTAGAAATTTAGAGTTAATCTATTCGCCTAACGAAAATGCAAAGACATTAATTGATGTGTTAGACGCTACAATTTCTCCAATGGGTTCTCGTATGTTAAAGCGATGGGTAGCATTACCGTTAAAAGATGTGCAGCCAATTAATGATAGATTAGCTGTAGTTGATGAATTGGTGAATAACGATGAACTAACTCAGAATTTAGCTGTTCAGATAAATGAAGTAGGAGATTTAGAACGGTTAATTTCTAAGGTGGCTACAGCACGAATTAGTCCGAGAGAGGTAATTCAACTTAAAAGAGCTTTAACGGTTATTGAGCCTATTAAGAATGCTTGTGTGCAATCAAAAAACAAGGCATTAAATATAATTGGAGATCGGTTAAACCCATGCACGGTAATTAAAGAAAAGATTTTATATACCATTGAGGATGAAGCTCCAGTTGCAGTTCAAAAAGGAAATGTAATTAAAGAAGGTGTTTCGGAAGAATTGGATTGGTTGAGAAAGATTTTAAATTCTGGCAAGGATGCTTTAGCAGAAATACAAGAGCGTGAAATTGAAAACACGGGAATACCGAGTTTAAAAATTGCCTTTAATAATGTGTTTGGTTATTACATAGAGGTAAGAAATACCCATAAAGCTAAAGTGCCAGAGAATTGGCATCGTAAACAAACCTTGACTCAAGCAGAACGATACATTACTGAAGAGCTAAAAGAATACGAAAGTAAAATTTTAGGTGCTGACGAAAAGATTTTGCAATTAGAAACACAACTGTTTAATGATTTGGTGTTGGAGTTGGCAGATTATATTGCACCAATACAATTGAATGCTCATTTAATAGCACAAGTAGATTGCCTGTTGTCGTTTGCTAATATTGCTACCAACTATCATTACACCAAGCCTCAGATAAACGATACAAAAGTTATTGAAATTAAAGATGGTAGACACCCAGTAATTGAACAGCAATTACCAGTTGGTGAAGAATATGTTGCCAACGATATTTATTTGGATGACAGTACACAACAAATAATGATGATTACTGGGCCTAATATGAGTGGTAAATCTGCTTTATTAAGACAAACAGCTTTAATTACCCTTATGGCTCAAATTGGCTGCTTTGTACCTGCTAAAAGTGCTA
>JARGOE010000011.1:41122-43429 GCA_029210015.1 Vicingaceae bacterium | reverse complement strand
TGTGCGTTAGACACCATTGCAAAAGCAAGACAAATCATAGTTATTACACTTGCTTTATTAATTACTTTTTTCATAATTATTTGATTTTAGTTATATATTTAATTTTAATTTATTTGCCTAATTAACATTCCAGGAAAAAATCCTTTACCCCCTTTAAAGTGAGTAAACTCAAGGTCGTTTTCTGGTTCAACAGGATTTCCGTTATCATCTAAAGGCTCTTCGCCAGCAGCATATCGATTATCCCATATTTTCTTTTTATCAACTTTTATTACACCTTTACGCTTATAAGTTAATTTACCATCTTTACCATATTCTTGCATTAGTACTTCGTACTTATCCCCGCCTTCAAGACCTTCTTTCATTCCTATTTTAGCTCCTAATGGATCGGCACTTACCAATGGTGTTTTAGTTCTAAATGCTTCAAATTTTCTTTGTAGCTTATTATAAACAGAATTAATAGATTTTAAAGTAGCATTTTTAACAATCATTGTTTCATTCTCTGCATTTGAACCCAATCCAGTTACCAAAGCTTTTGCTTTTTGATAACCTAAAAGTTTCAATTGGAATAAATCAGAATTCTCAAACAATTCTTTTTTTGCAGGGTCAACACTAGTGCTATCCATCCACATATCCATGTAGAAAACCGCCTCGGTAGAATCATTCCATTCTAATTGATATAAATAAGCTGTAGTCCAAACAGAGTAACCTTCTCTAGCTTTTTCATAAGCAGCTTTAGCAACCTCTTTTATAGATTTTCCTAATTCTCCCATTTTATTAGCTCTTGCGACAGCTATATCGTAAATTACTTTTGCAGCTTCTTCATTGCTAACAAATTTAGAGTAATTTACAACGACAAAAGTATTACCTAGCAAATCGATACCAGCATCTTTTAACATATCAACCCCTCTTTCCATACTTCCAGCTTTAGCTATATCTTGAGAAGAAGCATCATACGCTCCTCTATCCTGAATAAGTGACATATCAAATGCACCATCTTCAGCTTGATTAAACCACTTTGCAATTATTTTATTTGCGACTTTATTATCCTGAAAGTACTTAGTAATTGCTGGACTTAAATCTTTATCTTTTTTCTTATTATCGTCAGTTTCTTCAGTTGATATAAGCGCTTGATAAGTTGCTAAATCAAATGATTTATCACCAACAGTGTGATCATTATATTTATCTGGAAATGGCGCTTCATTAAAAGTTGATACAATCAAATCTTTCTTAGGAAGATTAGCATCTTCAATAATCATTGTATGCAAAGAACTTCTTCTGTATTTTATTACACCATCTTCTTTACCAGACTTATGGATTTTACCATCGTCTTTTTTTTCTTTCTTTTCCTTTTTCTTCTCTTCTTTAACCTCTTCTAATTTAACTTCCCCTTCTACTTCTTGAGCAACTCCCACTTCAACAAAAAGCATTGAAACTAATATCAAAGATAGTTTTATGTAATTTTTTCTCATTTTTTTGCCTTGTCATTTATAAAAAAAAAGAAGATGGCACAAATTACCATCTTCTTTATTTTAATATTATTTTGCGTCTCCTTGGTTCTTAATCATCTCTAACTGCCCAGGAATTGCTGCTTGTGTCGCATTTAATGCTTTTGTAGCTGCATTCACAGCTTTCACTGCTTTCATTGAATCCGTTTTAGGGGTAATAGATTTTGCTGCAGTAATAACATCTTTAGATTTTCCTAATAAACCTTTAACATCTTCTACTTGCTTTTCTAAATCCGCTTTTGTATCAGCAGCTTTATCAGCACTATTTGCTGCATCAGATAAAGTTTTAGATATCTCTTGATTTTTTTCATAAATATCAAAAGAAGAACCTACAAAAGCATCTACATCTCCATTACCAACCTTAGCTGGTCTTTCAATAACTTTTTCAGTTTTTGCTTTCTTCTCTTTTTTAGCTTTCTTCTCTTTCTTTTGAGCAGATGCATCTAAAGATAATCCTGTAATTAATAATGTTACAAATAATACTTTTGTCAATGTTTTTAAAGTCTTCATTTTTAATAATGTAATTAGTTAATAATTATTTTTTTGTTAGTCCAACAAATATAACCTAAAAAGCCACATTCTAAAGGGATTTGTCCATTTTGTTGATTATTTAACAATTCATTAACAAGATATATCTAAAAGTCAAACCCACAGAGACATACAGCTCTGTGGGTTATTAACATTTATGATATTTGATTTATATATTTATTCAAATCTCTAATAGAACTATTGAAAGTAAAACTATTATTTACCAAAAAATAATTCTCTTGATCAATTGTTTTTGTAAATGCTATTTTAGCCA
>JARGOE010000011.1:0-41022 GCA_029210015.1 Vicingaceae bacterium | reverse complement strand
TTTACCAAAAAATAATTCTCTTGATCAATTGTTTTTGTAAATGCTATTTTAGCCAGTTTTAATTTATTGCTATCAAAAGTAAATTGATTTAATAATAAGATTACTTGATTAGTAGTTAAGTTATTAAATGCTAAGGCTTGTTTAGCAATTTTTAATTTATGAGTGTCAAAATTTTCTCTATCTAAAGTAATAATCAATTTATTAAAACTACCATGAGACATAATATTTCCGTAACCTGCACAACTTTGATGGGGCCCATGATTATTGTATCCATTTGAATACTCTCCTCCATTATTGCCATGATGATGATTGATATGCCTCTTTGGTTCTTTCCTAGTAATCTTCAACTGTAACTTTCTATTAGAAGTTACTGTAGCTAACACTTTGCTATTTACTGGTATACTTACAGCACCATTATACATAACCCTTGTTAACATTCCATATCCGTGGGGATTTCTTTGATGTTTAACAACCTTTATTTGATGAATACCAGGTTGGATATTTTGAATACTGAAAAAATTATCTTTACCATATTCATAATTATCTACAAAAATTTTAAAAGAAGTATTATTCCATAATTTTAAATTAAAATCTGACACTGTAGCATAACTTCTATAAGCATTTACTTTTACTAAACTTAGAAGCAATACTATTAATAAACTTACATTTTTCATAATTCGTCCTCCATCTTTGGTTAATAGTTGATGATAAATTCAAATGCTATGCCAAACTTTATGGAATTATTTTTGTTCTATCATCAATAAGAAAAAATATACCGCTCATAACATTTTGCTAAAAGCTCATTTTATTTTTAGTTAGATTTGTTTTAAATACAATTTTTATGAAAAGAATACAATTATTATTAATTGCCTTACTGATTCTGATAAGTACCAGTGGGTTCTCACAATATATACAAAGTGAAGGAAGTAAAAAGTTCGATGCTTTACTTCAATTAATAAACTATGCTTATGTAGATTCAACTGACGAATCTAAAATAGTAGAGAAAGCAATTATTGCCTCGTTAAAAGAACTTGACCCTCACTCTGTATATATACCAAAAGAGGAACTAAAAAAAATGAACGAACCGCTAGTTGGAAATTTTGAAGGTATTGGAATACAATACAATATTTTACATGACACATTATTAGTTGTATCACCTATTTCTGGTGGACCATCTGAAAAAGTAGGATTAATGGCAGGAGACAAAATTATTGAAGTTGATGGTGAGAGCATTGCCGGAATTGGCATTCAAAACAGTGATGTTCAAAGTAAGTTAAGAGGAAAGAAAGGAACAAAAGTAAACCTAAGTATTAAAAGAAGAAGTAGCAAAGAAATATTAAACTTTACTATTACAAGAGATAAAATACCCATTTTTAGTGTGGATGCAAGCTACATGGCTGATGATGAAATTGGCTATATAAAGGTTAACAGGTTTGCCCGAAACACTATTGAAGAATTTAAAGACGGCCTTTCGAAACTTCAAAAACAAAACATGAAGCACCTCATTATTGACTTAACAGGTAATGGCGGTGGGTACCTACAAACAGCTATACAACTTGCTGACGAAGTTTTGGATGACAAAAAATTAGTTGTATATACTGAAGGTATAAAAAGCCCTAAGCAAGAATATTACACAACATCAAAAGGTGGTTTTGAACAAGGAAAACTAGTAGTATTGATTGATGAAGGTTCTGCTTCTGCCTCTGAAATACTTTCAGGTGCAATACAAGATTATGATAGAGGACTAGTTATTGGAAGAAGATCATTTGGAAAAGGTTTAGTTCAAAAACCATTCACTTTGCCAGATGGGTCTGCTATAAGGTTAACTGTATCTCGTTATCATACTCCTTCTGGAAGATGTATACAACGTCCATATGACGATGGAAAAGAAGAGTATTACAAAGAATATTTAAGACGTTTAAATAATGGTGAATTTATTAGCGCTGATAGTATTGATTTACCAGATTCTTTACAGTACAAAACATTAAATAGCAAAAGAACTGTTTATGGTGGAGGTGGTATTATGCCTGATGTTTTTGTCCCTGTTGATACAACCTTGTATTCTGATTATTTTGGAAAAGTCAATAGAAAAGGATTGTTTAATGAATTTGCCCTAACATATACCAATATTAACAGAGAAGAACTGTTAGCAAAATACAAAACTGTAAAAGATTTTAATACTTTATTTGATGCTGAACAAGAGCTACTTAATGATTTTATTGCATTTGCCGAAGACAATGATGTAGAAAAAAAAGAAGAACAAATTGAAACTTCTAAAAAGGTTCTTGTTATTAGATTAAAAGCTTTAGTTGCAAGAAACCTTTGGGACACATCAGCATATTTTCAAATTGCCAATGAATTAAATGATTCCTATTTAAAAGCAATAAAAGAGATAAACAGTAATACATTTAAAAAAGAAAAGTTAGTTTACAAATAGTATAATTTACAGTTTTTGTATTTTTATAAAAAATTTATACGTTATGAAAGAAAATATCAAAATTGGTTTATTGGGTTTAATTGCACTAACATTAGTTGTTGATGTATTTTTTAGTGATGATACACCTTCTAGAAGAGCTGCTATTGAAAATGATACAACTCCACAGAGCAACATTGCAGCTAACCCTGCTCCAAACAATTTAGTTAATCCAATAGCTAGTCCCCTCAGTGATCCTGCAGCGAACCAACCTGCACCTACACCCAAACTTTCAGAAACTAGAGCTAAAACAACAGTAAAATTTGCTGAGACTGCTCATAATTTTGGAACTATTCAACAAGACACTAAAAACACTAAAATTTTTAAATTCACTAATACTGGTAATGAGCCTTTAATTATTGAAGATGCACAAGGCTCTTGCGGATGTACGGTTCCTAAATTTCCAAAAGAACCTATTAAACCTGGTAAGACAGGAGAGATTGAAGTGGTTTACAGCCCAGGAAAACAACAAGGTGCTCAATCAAAAACTGTAACTATTACAGCTAACACCAATCCTATTACATCAACTATAGTTATTTCTGCAGAAGTAGAAGTTCCTCAATAAAAAATACACAGTATAGAAAAAAGGCCTCTAAAATTTAGAAGCCTTTTTTTTATTCCATTTTTCTGTAATAATAAAGTTTATGCTCTATTAAATCAGGATGAAAAATTTTAATTAAATCTTTTAACACTCTTTGAGGATAAACTGTTGCTGACTCCCAGTAGTCATTACCAGAAAAAACATTTATTCTTTTATCATTATTATATATTGAACCTTTTTTTATTGACTTGAAATTCTTAAGTCTATCATCATGTTCTATAATAGCTGAAATAGAAGTATAACTATTTTGATTCAACCAAAACATTGCATCAAAGGCCTCATCATAAACCACCTCTTTACTCTTAATCACACTTGACTTCTCATTATTATCGCTCCACAAATATTCCCCTCCAGCATCTTTAAATAACTGTGCTTGGAAAGATTTCCCTCCTGCCACATACCAACTTCCATTCCAAGGCATCCCAACAAAAACTGTAGGTCTATTCTCTATATTTCTTGTTAATTTGATCAAACTTAAATACTCCTGTTTTGTATTTTCAAAAATACTATCAGCCATATCATCAGCATCATAAAACGCTGCTACAAACTTAATCCATTCTGCTTTTCCCAATGGATGAGTTTCCATATACTCAGCATTGAGAACTGTTGTTAGCCCTAATTGATTCAACTTATTAATATAAGTTAAAGATGACTCATCAATTCCGTACGCCATAACTATGCTTGGGTTTTTCTCAACCAATATCTCATAATTAATAGATTGCTCATCCCCAACTTCAGCTATTTTATTACTTTGAACTAATGATTTAATTTTAGGACTATTAGTATAATTACATCCTGATGCAGCTAAAATTGTATTTTCTAAACCTAAAGCTTCAACAAAGGCCATATGAGTCAAACTAAGACAAGCTATTGACTTGATAGGAATTTTAACTTTTACAGCATCCTTATATCCATTAGGTAAGCTATCTCGGTAAAGTACATATTGTTGAGAATTGGTTTCTCCAAGCCAGGCGTCTTTTATAGTTATAATTTTGAAATTATGTTTTTCTTCAATACTAAAACCTTCAGCATAATCTAATTTTATTATAACCTCCTGTTCTTCTTTTTTTATAGACTCTGGCCCACAAGATATTAAAAACAAAATAAGAGTGGGTAAACACCAAACTTTCATTATTTAAATCGCTTTAATTGATTTGGGTAAAAAGTCCACTCAGGAGTTTCTATGATAGAATTACAATCTTTGAGGTAATACCAAGGTGACTCATTAAACTCATTAGGATTATTCAATACATGAATGTTTTGTGCAGGCATATAGCTCTGTACTAAGATAAAACATTTCTCTTTAGTTATATTATTTTCTGCAACATCTACAACTAAAACAGCGTGTCCAGGGAACCCTCCCTTAATAAATACATCCCCTATTTTTAAATCCTCCAGATTAACAGATAGCAACTCTTTTTCTAAAGATGCTGTGCCAGCGTACATAAAAATATTATCCATGTACTTTCTAAAACTTTTATATGAACTATTATTAGAACTACCAACCCAAACAACCTTATTAGCTTTTAAAATTGGGTACAACCCACTACTCCACTTTGAATAAGGAATAGTAATTCCATTCGTATAATTGAAATGTATTTTTTTAAGTTGATTTGACGATAATAAATATTCCGCCCTAAGCCTCATAACTGCATCTGCACACTGCTGCAAATCCTTATCTCCAACATCTATATCAATAACTTTATATTGAGCTGATTGATTATATTTTTTTTCGCCATTATAAAGAAAAACTGTCTTATTTTCTTTTAAAGGTAAATGATTCAACCAAGCACCGAAAGAGTTGTCGCTTTCTTTTACTCTTTCAAATCCTTTAGGAGGTTTGATATTATTAATTAGTGAATTATTGTAATCATAATTTGAAAGCCATGAATACGAAAATTTTGATTTATCAAGAGGAGGAATTGATAAATTTTTACTCTTGGTGATTACCTCATCATTAGAAAAATCATCTGGTTTGGTTGTATTTTGACATGAAGCAAAAGCACTAATTAGTGTTAAAAAAATTAAGTATTTTAATTTAACGAACAATCTATCTAACTTTTAGTTTCACAACGTAAAACCCAGTGTTAGAAGCATTATAAACAGTCTCGTAAATAGAAACATATAGCATCCCACTAGAAGTAGACTTACCTTTATAACTAGCCCCTGCTTTAACAGCAGTACCTGATTCTCCAATTTTATAAACTGTATTTCCATACGCAGGATATGTTGAAGAACTAGAATTAGCTTTAAAATCATTACTAGAAGAACTTTTACTTGAACCATCAGGCTTATAAGTATTTCCTGATAAACTAGCTAGAGAAATTTCTCCAGAAGATATAATATCAATTACCTGTCCGTTTTTAACCATGATTCCTGTTTTCATCCATCCACCATTATTATTACCAGAAATGTGTTTATTAGCAAAAAGTTTAAACGTTTTCATTCCAGCACCTTCTGTCGCATCATAAAACATAACATCAATTTTTTCAATCTTATTTCTCGGTATGTTTAAAGTTCCATATTCTGTTTTAAGTTCTATATTCTTAAAGCTATATATCCCTCCCATATTATAATCATAATCAATAAAAACAATATCTTTCGTTTTATAATTGTTAGATACACTATGGATTGCTTTTAATTCACTTATAGCATTACTTAATGAATAATCATTAAAATCTCCAGGAATATAATTAGACGAATAGCTTATATCTTCTAAAACTGGAATAATGGAAGCAGACATTGTTGTAAGTTCCTTATACGCATTACTTCTCATCTCTTCATTACTATTGGATAACTGCTTAGTTAAATTCTCAATTTTAGATTTCTGAGAGTTATCAGGATGAACACCTAACTCAATAGAAGTTACATTTTTAATAGGGATCACTAACTTACCATAATCTGTAGATAAAGTAATATTAGAAACCTTTGCTTCTCCAGTAACAACGTTTCCATCTTTAAGCGTTAGTGTAAATTCTGTTTTATTTTGACCAAACGCTACTATAGAAAGCATAGTAGCTATTAATAATACTTTAACTTTTTTCATGTGAATTATAATAACTATTCGATAGACTCTTTATCCCATAAAGACTCAGTAATGTTAACGCCATTTTTATAGAAATAGGTTCCTCCCCAAGTGTAAAACACTCGTTCATAAACATCTACTTGATTACCTGTAACTTTTATCCTTTTTATAGTAATTGAACTACCAGATTCATCAACCTCTTCAGAAATTCCTATAGGATATTTAGCCAATAACTCAGAGTCTTGTCTAGCCTGCTTTTCACCTCTATAAACATTAGTCAACTGAGAATTAGCTATTAATCTTTTTTCTTTTTCTCGTGTTATCAAATCATTGTGAAACTCATCATTTTGCTTCCTAACAACTTGCAGTTTTTCATCATATTCTTTATACCTATTATCTTTAGACTTATGTAACTCTTTTTGTGCCTCTTGTTCTTTCAACAAATCTTTCTGCGCTTTACCTCTTCTCTTGTCAGCATTTTTCACATTCGCATGATGATCTTTATTCAATTGCTTCTTATACTTATCTAAATATTTAATGTCTTTATAATAATCTTTACGTTTTTTATCTGAATATTTTTTAGCATCCTGCTGTATTTTATACTTTAGCTTTTCATTATCACTACTCATCTTATTAGCATCAGCAATACGCTTTGATTCTACTTTTTCAATTTTAGCTTTAAATTGATTTAAAGCATCAACATTAAGTTTGTAATAATTATCTTTTTTTGCAAATTCCTTCTTTTGATTATTTGCAATCTTATCAATATCTTTTTTATACCCGGCAGTTCTAGCAATACTCGAAGAAACCATTATTTTTTCTTCATTAGCATGCTCCCTTCTATATTCATTAACGTCTATCTGTAATCCAATAGCTCGTTCATTACTTTCGGCAAGTTTTTTCTCATGTAATGCAGCTAATTTCTCAACTTCTTTTTTGTTTCTAGTCCTAAAGCCATCACCTCTATCAATCATAGCTTGCTGTGCTTCAGTAATCTGATCTACATATATATAGTGATTATTAGATTTGTCTTCACTTCTTTTTCTCTGCTCTTCAGAGATTGCTTTAAACTCCTTATTATATCCATCTATTTCTGCGTCAGCACTATTACTTCTTTCTATATTCCCTTGCACTCTTATTTCATTCTGATTAGCATACAACTCTTTATCTTTTTCTAGTTCTTTTTCTTTCTCAATATTGTTTTTATTTTTTAAAGCAGCCATTCTAGCTTCAATTTCTCTTTCTTTATCATCCGAAATTTTAGCTCTACTTCCATTACTTGGAACAACAGCAATAACCTCATTTTCTTTATTTTTCTTTAACAATTCAAGAATCTCCCCCAATTTATCAGAAGGATATTTTTCATTAGGATACAATTGTAAAGCTCCATTAAATTTAGCTTGAGCCATAGTATAATCCATAGTACGCATAGCTCTGTCTCCGTCATAAATTAAATTATCATACGATTCTCTTTTTTGTTTTTCAGCCAATTCAGCTGTGTTTGCTTCCTTCTCCTTACGGGCAATCTCCGCTAATATATCTTGAATTTCTTTAATCTTTTGTTTAGGGTAAGCCTCTGAAGGCATTATACCTAGAGCCTGCTCATAAGCAGATTTTGCTCCTTTATATTGTTTAGCAGCAAAAGCTTCATCAGCCCCCTTAATAAGGCGATTGTATTGTTCTTGTTTTTGCTTCTGAGCATTATTAGTAACTGAAATCTCTTCTTCCTTACGTTTTAACTCTGCTAATATATCTTCAATTTTAGCAATTTGGTTTTTAGGGTAAGCTTCTGAAGATTTAAGTTTTAATGCAGCTTTATAATTAGTAATCGAGGCATCATATTTTTTTGCAGAAAAAGATCCATCAGCTTGAGAAATAAGAGAATTATATTTTGCATCAATTTCTTTTTGAGCAGCATTAGCATTTTCATTTTCCGCCTTTATTTTAGCTAAAATTATTTCAATCTCAGCTAGTTTGTCTTTAGGATATTTTTCATCTGGAATAATTCCCAATGCTTGAGAGTACTTATTCTTTGCTTCTTCGTAATTATTAACTGCCAACTCTTTATCTGCTTGAGCAATAACGGCATCAAAATACTCTCTTTTTTTCCTTTCGGCTTCAGCTGCTAATTCATCTTCAGCTTTTTTATTTTCTAAATCAGATAATAAGTTTTCAATCTCTCTTAACTTATCTTTAGGATACATTTCCGTAGGCTTTAAATCAACTGCAAAGTTGTAATTCTTTTTAGCAAGTTCATAATTCTTAGAACTTAAAGCACCATCAGCAGTTGAAATAAACTTATTATACTTTGCGTCTAACTCTTTTTGTGCTAATTTAGCCGCTTCTTCTTCAGCTTTTTTACTTGCTAAATCAGTTAATAGATTTTCTATTTCTAATAATTTATCCTTTGGATATTGCTCTGTTGGCTTTAATCCAGAAGCTGAGCTAAAATCATTCTTTGCTTTTTCATAATCCCGAGCATTAAAAGCCTCATCTGCACTTACTAACAAGGTGCTATACTTTTCATCCAACTCTTTCTGAGCCATTTGAGAAGCTTCATCTTCAGCTTTTTTCTTAGCTATTTCAGCTAAAATATTTTCAATTTCTTTTAATTTACCAATGGGATATGATTCAGTTGGTTTTAGTTCTGAAGCGGAAGAATAATCAGACTTTGCTTTTTCGTAATCAGAACCATTAAAAGCATTATCAGCAGATGACAATAATGCATTATACTTTTCATCCAATTCTTTTTGAGCAGAAACCCTTATCTCTTCTTCTGCCAAATCTTTTAATTTTGCTTCAATCTCAGCTAATTTATCTTTAGGGTATTGCTCATCACTTTTTACTTCTGCAGCAGCTAAATAATCTACTTTCGCTTTCTCATATTCTAAATTACCAAATGCAGCATCTGCTGTTGCTATTAAAGCATTATATTTTTCATCTAATTCTTTTTGAGCTGCTGCTTTAGCTTCAGCCTCAGCAATTTCATTCATTTTGTTTTTAATCTCTTCAATTTTATCCTTAGGATATTGTTCTTCTGGCTTAACCCCTATCGCAGCATTAAAATCAGACAATGCTTTTTCATAATCAGAACCAGAAAAGGCAGCATCACCCGCGGCAATTAATGTATTATATTTCTCATCTAATTCTTTTTGAGCTAGAGCATTAGCTTCTTCTTCGGCTTTCTTCTTAGCAATTTCAGCCAAAATTGTTTCTATTTCTTTTAACTTATCTACAGGGTATTGTTCTTCTGATTTCAAACCTAAAGCTGCACTATAATCTGTTTTTGCCTTTTCATAATCTTCAGCATTTAAGGCTGCATCAGCACTTGAAATTAAAGAAATATATTTTTCATCTAATTCTTTTTGAGCAAGCAAGGCAGCTTCTTCTTCAGCTTTAATCTGTGCTATTTCCGCAATTTTATCTTTAGGGTATTGCTCTTCAGACTTTAATGATAATGCTTGTTCGTAAGAAGCTTTTGCAGAATCATAATCCTTACTATCAAAAGCTCCATCACCAACTTGAATTGCCTGATTATAATCCTCTTCTAATTTAGCAGCAGCACCTAATAGCTCTTGTATTTCTGTTATTTTATCTTTAGGATATTGTTCGGATTCTTTTAATTCAATAGCTCCTTCATATTTTGCTTTGGCAGTTTCATAATCTTTATTGGTAAAAGCATTATCTCCATCTGATATTAGTTTTTGATAGTCTTGTTCAATTTTTTGTTGTTCAGCAATTAATTCATTGGCTTCATTAATTTTTTCTTGAGGGTAACTCTCTTCTGGATTAAATCCTTGAGCTTTTTTGTATGAAGCTATTGATTTTTCATAATCTTTCT
The DNA here is from genome assembly GCA_029210015.1 of Vicingaceae bacterium. Classification (GTDB taxonomy): domain Bacteria; phylum Bacteroidota; class Bacteroidia; order Flavobacteriales_E; family Vicingaceae. The sequence goes on along the minus strand of JARGOE010000011.1, from coordinate 31,082 downwards.
CATTAAAAAACCCATCAGCTTCAGCAATAGCATCATTATAATCTTTGTCTTTTGCTGCAATTTCAGCTAAAATAGCTTCAATTTCTTTAATCTTATCTTTTGGATATGTTTCATAATCTTTAAGTTCTATTGCTTTTTGATACTCAGCTTTAGCACCACCATAATCCTTTGTTAACATAGCCGCATCTGCAGCAGCAATTGCTTCAGCATAATCCTCTTCTACTTTCTTTTCATTTTTAAGAATATCTTCGATCTCTTTCACTTTAGTTTTAGGATATTCTTCATCTTGTTTCAATTCTACTGCATATTCGTATGAATTTATAGCTTTATTCCATTCTCGTGCATTGAAGGCTGCGTCTGCTTTTTCTATAGCAGTGTTATATCTCTTATTTGCTTCTGCAAGTACAGCAAGTTTATCAGAAATCTCAGCTAACTGAAATCCTGGATAATCTTCATCTGGGAATAATTTTTCTGCTTTTTCATATTGCACCTTTGCTGCTTCCCATTTCTCAGAACTAAAAGCTTTATCTCCAAGTGCAATAGCCTCATCATATGCCTTTTGATTTTTCTTTCTATTTTCCTCTTCTGCTTTTAAGCGTTCCGCTAGTTCCTTTTTTAATCTATCTAATTCTTTTTGAATAGACTTTGTATAAGCTGGGTCATAATCCATATAACCAGTTGATGGATCAAATGCCACTTTAGCAATTGGATTATTTAAAACAGAAACGTCTAAACCTTCCATTTTCTCAAAAAGATTCATTTCCATAGGGAATTCAAAACCATACTTAGCGTCTTCTGGCGGCACATTTTTCGTTGAAAATTCTATTTTTTTTGTTACATGTCCGAATTTTGAAAATTCAATTAAATATATACCATCTGGTGGTAATTTCAAATCATATTTTCCATTTGCAGGAGAAGTAATTGTTTTCCATACAGCACCATTTCGCTTTACGGTAATGGTAACTCCTTCAAAACGCTTCTTAGTTTCCTCCTTCTTTACAGATCCCATTATATCTAAAGTCCAATCTTGAGCTTTAGATACAGAAGTGCTTAACAAAAACATTGCTGTAATTGCCAACCCTAAAAAATGGTATAAAAAAGTTCTTTTCACTAACACTATGCGTTAACCAACAAATATCGGAAATACATATTAAAATGCCTTGATTATATTGGAAAATTCCTCTATAATTTAACGGATTAATAACGATTTTGTTATTTAAAATTTTAAGGTAAGATGTTTTACGGAAGAAAATCCATAAAATATTGACGCTAAAAACAATTGTATTTAATTAAAAAGAGTTCGCAATTGCAACAAAATCTTTGGCAACTAAAGAGGCTCCGCCTATCAATCCTCCATCAACATCAGTACAAGCAAATAATTCTTTAGCATTAGAGGGTTTACAACTACCCCCATAAAGAATAGAAATGTTTTGAGCTACTTCATTCCCATAATTTTCAGCTAAAACATCTCTAACAAAAGAATGCATTTCTTGTGCTTGACTAGAGCTTGCAGTAACCCCTGTACCAATTGCCCAAACAGGCTCGTATGCAACAACACATTTAAGTAATTCTTGGTCTGACAAATGAAATAATCCTTCAACAATTTGTGATTTTACTAAAGCAAAATGATTTTCATTTTCTCTATCTTCCAATACTTCACCACAACAATAAATTGGAGTAATATTATGTGTTAATAATTGACTTACCTTTTGAGCCAAAATATCATTTTGTTCGCCAAAATACTCCCTTCGTTCTGAATGTCCAACAACACCATAATTTGCCCCTACTGAATTAACCATACTAGCAGACAATTCCCCTGTAAAAGCTCCGCTTTCTTTATTTGAAGAGTTTTGAACACCCACTTTAATATCAGAATCACTTACTAATCCTATTAATTCACTAACGTAAAGTGCTGGAGGAATTATAATCATTTCTACATCATTATTATATTCTGAATACACCAACTCACCTACCAACTCTTTAGCTTCTTCAAAAGACTTATTCATTTTCCAGTTTCCTGCAACAATTTTCTTTCTCATAATAAAAATATAAATGATTATTTCACTCTTACTCGAGGATCAAGCAATCCATAAGTGATGTCAACTAAAATATTAATAACAACAAAAATAGTAGCTGTTAATAGCACTCCTCCCATAACTATTGGTAAATCAAACTTAGTTAAAGCATCAAATAGCACCCAACCAATTCCTTTCCATCCAAAAATCCATTCAACAAATAATGCTCCTGCCAACAAACTAGCAAACATACCTGAAATAGCTGTAACTACAGGATTTAAAGCATTCTTTAAAGCGTGCTTAATAACAACTACTCTAAATTTCAATCCTTTAGCTCGAGCGGTACGAATATAATCCTGCGACATTACATCTAACATTGAACTTCTAGTTAATTGCATAATTGCTGATATTGGTCTCAAACCTAAAGTTAAAGCTGGTAAAATTAAATTGTCTAACCTTACCATTTCTCCATTACCTAAATCATCATACTCAAATAAACTTCCTGTCATATTTAATCCTGTTAAATCATCTAAAACATAACCAAATAACCAAGATATTATAATAGCAGAGTAAAATGAAGGAACAGACATTCCTAAGACAGAAATAAACAATAAGACCCTATCAACCAAAGTATCTCTTTTTAGGGCTGAAATTACACCAAACAAAATACCTAAAAAACCAGCTATGAGTATTGACGCTATTGCCAAAATAGCTGTTTCAAGCATATAATCGGCCATAGTTTCAGACACTTTCCGTTTGGTATTGTATGACCTACGCAAATATGGTGTTTTAAATACTAAGACACTAGATTCTCCATAACTAAACAATTCTGAATAATCATACTTCTCATCATCTAAATACAAATAATCATCTGGATTTTTATCGTGTACAGATATAGGTGATAAATCATTTAAATACATCACAAACTGCTTCGAAAGAGGTTGATCTAATCCTAAATCTTTTTGAATAATTTTCAATGATTCAGCATCAGCCCTTTGTCCCATTAACATACGAGCGGGATCTCCTGGCAGAACATTAAAAAGTAAAAACACAACAGTAACAACACCTGCTAGCACCAGGAAGCCATACATTAACCGCTTTGTAATAAATTGTATCAAATTATACTTTTACTTTAATAACTCATTTTTAACTACATCATAATCAGGCAAATCATTAGCATTCCATTTACCTAAAATTTTTCCTTTTTTCATTAATACTACTCCTGGATTAGCCCTTACAATTGTTTTTAAAGTTATCGCATCACAACCATAAAAATCTAAAGCCAATTGGTTTTCATGCTTAAACTTCTCAACATCAGTATATAATGAAGCTGTTAAACCAATACTGTAATTAGCATCATTTCCTGCAGCGGTAACAAAAGTATTAATCTTTTTAATAGAACCTAATTCTGCTTTAGTAATATCATAACAAACAAACATAAAGATATAACCCTCTTCATTGAAATAGTCAGCTGAATAATCATTTCCATCTTCAGCAGTAATAGTAAAATCAGTAATTTCAGCCTTATCTCCTTCAGAAATCAATTTAGTTTCCCTGTCTGAAAATTCATAATTATCATCATCCCAAGGATAAGTTGACTCTGTAAACTCTTCTACCTTACCTGAAGTTTTATTCTTGTAGTAGAAAATATTTTCATATACATCTGGAACAGCCCCCTCAGGCAAAACCATTTGCTCTGGAATACTGTTCCCTACTGCATAAGCTCTATAATCTCTTAATGGCAAATGATTAATAGTATAATAAATTAAAACCAGAGTAGCAATTGTTACTAATAATATTGGTATCCACTTTAGATAGATATTAAATAAAAATCGTTTAGAAGTATAATATCCACCAATACCTATTGCTAAAAATACTAAAGGGAAATACCAAGCGAACACCCATGATAAAAATGCAGTAAACACAAATGCTCCAATAAAAATAACAACATCTTCTTTAGTAGTATTCACTTTAATTTTTTTACGTGCTAAAAATATTGGAATAATAAAAATCATTAACACCAAATCTTTGGTCCAAGACTCCCAAGGACTTAAACTCCTTCCTAAAGAACCCTTCATTGCATCACCAAAACAACCACAATCAGTAACACATTGCACTGGCATTTCTTCTTTAAAAATGATTGTTCTTTCTGAAGCATCCTCATCAACAATAATTAATTTAGAATTGTTTTCCATTCTATTTAACATTCTAGCATATTCATCAGAGCCCATTGCAACTGCACTAACTTCATCATAACTACCATGAGGATCACATGTAGCAGTGTGTAATGTTAAAAAGAAAAACATGGTAGTTAATGCTAACAAGGAAATTGTAGCAAACTTAATTTTTGTACCAAACAACACTGCAAATCCTAAAATAATTTCGGTAGCACACATTATTACAGCCAACATTAAAGCATGCTCCATTAAGAATTCTAATGAAAATGAATCCCAACCAAACCAATCTCTAATACGATATGCTAATGCACCATTTTCAAAATACTCTTCAAGTTTATAGCTAAACCCTAAAGTATCATTAGCTTTTATTAAACCTGAAACAATAAATAATGCTCCAACAAATATTCGCGATATGTATAATAATATTTTCATGTTTATGAAGTAATGTAAAGTTCAAATTTACATTGAACAAACTCCTTTATAAATTGATTAACAGTTTTTTAACTTTCTTCTATTTTTATCAATGCAAAAACAGCATAGTTTATCATATCTGAGTAATTGGCATCAATTCCTTCTGATATTAAAGTCTTACCATCATTGTCTTCAATTTGCTTTGTACGTAAAAGCTTCATTAAAATCAAATCGGTAAGCGAACTCAAACGCATATCACGCCATGCCTCATCATAATCATGATTCTTATTTTCCATTAAAGATTTAGCAGCTTTAAAATGCTTTTCATACAAAGCTGCCGCTTCACTAAAAGGTAGCTCTGTATTTTCATTATAACCTAGTTCAAGTTGAACTAGTGCCATAATACAATAATTTACTATTCCAATATACTCAGAACGAACCCCTTCATCAACCTTACTCATCCCTTTCTCTTCAATACTTCTAATTCTTTTGGCTTTAATAAAAATTTGGTCAGTAAGTGAACTTGTTCTTAAAATTCGCCAAGCACTTCCATAATCTTTCATTTTTTTTGTAAAAATGTCGGTACAAATCTTTATTATTGAATCGTATTGCTCTGAAGTATTACTCATAAACTATTAATATATGCCATCAAATATTGGAACTCCGCAAGATACATTTTTTTTAAAAAATAATAAGGGGATATCACTAAATTTAGACGAACCTGTTATTATGGGTATATTAAATGTTACTCCAGATTCTTTTTTTGATGGTGGGCAAAATATTGAAAATGAAGCTATTATTGAAAAAGTAAATTTAATGCAGCTTAATGGCGCTAAAATAATTGACATTGGAGGCTATTCTACCCGGCCTAATGCTCAAGAAGTTTCGGAAGAAGAAGAACTAAAAAGAGTAATACCAATTATAGAATTAATCAGTAATCAGTTTCCTGATTTAATAATTTCTATAGATACGTTTAGAAGCAATGTTGCTAAAAAAGCAGTTGATGCGGGTGCGGATTTAATTAATGATATTTCTGGAGGAAACCTTGATTCAAACATGTTTAAAACTGTTTCAGAGTTAAATGTTCCTTATATTCTAATGCACATAAAAGGCACTCCTGAAACAATGCAAAACAATCCTACTTATGATAATGTTGTTGAAGAAGTAAAAGAATACTTTACTACTAAAATTAATGAATTAAATGACCTAGGAACAACTAACATCATATTGGATTTAGGCTTTGGCTTTGGAAAAACAGTTGAGCACAATTATCAATTACTAAATGCTATTAAAGAATTTAACTCTTTTGGACTTCCTATTCTTACAGGCATTTCAAGAAAATCTATGATTAACAAAGTTATAGGGACTATTCCTGAAGAAGCACTAAACGGGACTACTGTTTTAAACACGATTGCATTATTAAATGGAACAAAAATTTTAAGAGTGCATGATGTAAAAGAAGCAAATGAATGTCTTAAATTAGTCGAAAAATTAAAGAAAAACATCATATGAAATTAATATCTTGGAACTTAAACGGAGTTAGAGCAGTTGCTAAAAAAGGATTAAATGATAAAATTTATGAAATGAATCCTGATGTGATTTGTTTTCAAGAAACCAAAGCACAAGATGACCAAGTTTTAGAAGCATTAGAAGGCTTAGAAGGTTACCATATCTATTCTAACTCGGCAGTAAAAAAAGGATATTCTGGAACTGCAATAGTGAGTAAAACAAAACCTTTAACTGTTTTTCCTGACTTAGGTATCGAGCATCACGATCAAGAAGGTAGAGTTTTAACTGCTGAATACGATGATTTTTATTTAGTTACTGTTTATACACCAAACTCTAAGAATGATTTATCAAGGTTAGATGACAGACAAGAGTTTGATGCTGAATTGTTGAAGTTTTTAAAAACCCTAGAAAAAACTAAGCATGTAATTATTTGTGGAGATTTAAATGTTGCTCATAAAAGTATTGATTTAGCTAGACCAAAGGCTAATTACAACAAAAGTGCAGGTCATATGCAAGAAGAAATTGATGGAATGGACAATTTTCAAAATGCTGGTTTGATTGACAGTTTTAGATACTTGCATCCTGATGCAACTGAAAAATATAGTTGGTGGAGTTTTAGAGGCGGAGCTAGAGATAGAAATGTAGGCTGGAGAATTGATTATTTTTTAGTAAGCGAAAGCATTACTAACAAAATAGAATCTGCAGATATCTTAATGGACATGTACGGTTCAGATCACTGTCCGGTTAGTATAGATTTGAAATAAAAAAAGCCGAACAGTAATGTTCGGCTTTTTTAACACATTTTATCTTTTAGTAGGCTTTTAAAGCATCTCTATACTCAAACATATCTTGCACGTTTGAAGGATTTTTTCTATCTAACATTAAAGAAAACAAGTAATCTAAACTTTCCACTCTATCATCATCAGTTTCAATAGTACTGATAATCATTGGAACTTCTTCCGGAGCTTCTTCTCCTTCCTCTACTTCAACTTCAAAACCTTCTTCTGGAGGTAATGGAATATTAAATGTTTTGTTATCTTCTATATGTTCGTAAGTTAAACGAATAACTTTTGTTAACGTAGGATCTTGCTCTTCTAAAGCATAAGGTCTTAAATCTTTTAAATCTTTAACGATAGCATCTAATTTTTTAACACCATTTTTTGCAAGGTCTTTTTGCAACTTTACAATCAATTTATTTCCTTCTAAGCTTTCCATAGGTAATTGTTTAATTTGTTTGCGAATTTATCATTCTTTATTTACTTTTCCATACACTAATTAAATTTTTATTTATGAAAAACCTGCTAGGTATATTTGTTCTTATTATCATGTGTTCTTGCACCAATGAGGAAACAAATATTGAAACAACTGAAGATATTATAGAAGACACCTTATCTATTATTGATTCTGATGTTAAAGTAATTGAAGATACTATTAACCAAGCAGTTCAAGAAAACCCATTAGCAGTAGAAGATATTCCAAACGAATGGTATAGACTTAATAAACAAGGTGAAGGATTTGTCATCAATGAATATTGTGAGGCTGAAACGCAAAAACTTTCAATTGAATATCAAGAAAGACATGGTTGGAGAATATTAGTTAGTTACGGACAAGATAGTCAATGGTTTAAAATTATAGAGTTTGAAGCTTACGAAGAAAAAAGAGAGAATTTTGAAATAATTTACGGAACTTTTATTATAGAAAACCCTGACTACCCTGATTCTGATCCAGAACTGTATGATTTTATGTGGAATAAAGATTTACAATTTGCAACTTTTGGAGGTTTCTTTCAAGAAAAAGCAAGAATGGTATCCATACAGAACAAGAATAATTATGAATTAATTAAAGAGAATTGTGATTATTTAAATGAAGATCAAGAAAGATGAAAAATTTAAAATTATATGCCTCTCTTCTTCCTTTACTTTTATTCACAGGTTGTTCTTGGTCAGAATACTTTGTAATTAATAATCTTTCTGATCAACCTATTTTCATTAGCTATACTATTACAAAGCCAAAAGAGCACAACTTTGGAATATTTGAGCATTCTCCTAACTTTTACAAAACTACTAAGCAAGGAAAAATCGATTGGAATAATAAAGTTGAGATAAAAGATACCGAAGAAAGCTCTGAAATTGTGAATATAATATTACCCCCTAAAACAACCATGATATTTGGTAGACTTCAAAATGATACTTATACCCATTACAATCAAAACTTTATAAATGATAGAGAATTTAATCTAGATTTTATAGAAATTGAAATAAACTTAGAAATTCTACATATTTCAAAAAACACATTCAACAAGAATTTTAGCAAGGATAATGGAATTATTAAATTTGATGTAGAATGAAATACCTTATACTCTCACTTTCTATTTTCCTGCTGTATTCTTGTCAAGAAACAAAGAAAGAAGTTTTTACACTATGTGAAGAGCCTAAATTGATAGGTGACCATGTATTAAATACTACTTCTATTGTAATACTCGGGACTATTCAAGATGCAGGTTCTCCACAAATTGGATGTAGAAAAAGTTGTTGTATTGATTTGTTTAATTCTCCAGATAAAAATAGAAAGGTGGTTAGTTTAGGTCTAATTGACAAAGATGACAACAAAACTTATTTATTTGAAGCTACACCAGATATAGCTAGTCAAAGTAAAATATTAAAAGGCTTTGCAGGAGTTGAAAATGAGATTCCTAATGGAATATTTTTAACTCATGCTCACATTGGGCACTATACTGGATTGATGTATTTAGGTAAAGAAGCCATGAATGCAGACAGTATTCCAGTTTTTGCTATGCCAAAAATGAAAGTCTTCCTTAGTGAAAATGGCCCATGGAGTCAACTGGTTACCAACAAAAACATTTCAATAAAAGGAATAAATAATGCTTTTAAAATACAGCTTTCGCCTAAACTAACAGTATCTCCAATCCTTGTTCCGCATAGAGATGAGTTTTCAGAAACTGTAGGCTATATAATTACTGGAACAAATAAAAGCGCATTGTTTATTCCTGACATTGACAAATGGGAGAAATGGGACAGAGATATTATTACTATGATAAAGGATGTTGATTATGCATTTTTAGATGGAACTTTTTATGACGGAGAAGAAATTAACAATAGAAACATTTCTGAAATCCCTCACCCATTTATTATTGAGAGTATGGAGAAGTTTAATGATTTACCACCTTCAGAAAAAAGTAAAATCCATTTCATTCATTTTAATCATACTAATCCTGTTATTAATTCAAGTAGTAAACATGCTAAAAACATTATTAATAATGGATTTAATATTGCCTCAATCAATCAAACTTTTGAATTATAGCAAATACAAATGATTACCTACCAAGAATCTAATACACCCAACCCAAATGCAGTTTTTAACTTATACAATGATGCCAATTGGTCTGCCTACACTAAAGATATTGATACTTTAATGGATGCAATTAAAAACTCGTTACATGTTTTAACCGCTTGGGATGGTGATAAATTAGTTGGGTTGATACGCTTAGTAGGTGATGGGAAAACTATTATCTACATACAAGACATTTTAGTTTTAAAAGCTTACAAACAAAATAAAATAGGTAGCACCTTAGTAAAAAAAACCTTAGATAATTACAAAAATGTAAGACAAATTGTTCTTCTAACTGATGATACTTCCGAAACTAGAAGTTTTTACGAAAATTTAGGTTTTGAAAGTTGTGATAAAGGACAATTAGTTTCTTTTGCAAAATTTAGATAACCCTTTAATTTGTTCAAAACATGTTAGCTTTTCGATAAACTTACTAAGCAAATTCTGAGAGATTAAAAGTAATTTTAACCTACCAATTTTTAATCTCTAAAGCTGCTATGTTTTTAATATTTGATACAGAAACCACAGGACTTCCGAAGAATTATAAGGCCCCTGTTTCTGATTCAGACAATTGGCCAAGAATGGTTCAATTGGCATGGCAATTACATTCCAATACCGGAAAATTAATAAAAGCTCAAAACTTTATTGTTAAACCAGATGGTTATGATATCCCTATTGGTGTTTCTAACATTCATGGTATAACTACTGAAAGAGCTTTAAGAGATGGGCATGATTTAAGGCTAGTTTTAGAAGCTCTTAAATCGGATTTAGAAATTACTCAATACAATGTTGGTCACAATATTGAATTTGATATTAATGTTGTTGGTGCTGAATTTTACCGTTTAGGAATAGAAAATGATTTAGCGAGTAAAAAAGATATCGATACGATGAAATCATCTGTCGATTTTTGCGCTATCCCAGGTGGTAGAGGAGGAAGATTTAAATATCCTAAACTAACCGACCTGCATATAAAACTATTTGGAGAGGGTTTTGGAGATGCACACGATGCGGCTTATGATGTTGATGCTACTGCAAGGTGTTTCTTTGGGTTAGTTCAACATAGAGTTATTACTCCTCCAGAAATTACAGATATTGATGCTGTAGTTTATGAAGCTCCTAAATTGGCTGCTGCCAATTTTGAAGACCACCAAAAAGAAAAAGAAGCTGAAGCAGAAAAGGTATTAGAGGCGAATACTAAAGTTAGTGCAGAGCTTAAAGATGTTCCTTTTACACATTTGCATAACCACTCTCAATTTTCAATATTACAATCTACTACCAAAGTTGAAGCTTTAGTTAAAAAAGCGAGCGATTTAGGTATGGAAGCCATTGCACTTACCGATCATGGCAACATGATGGCAACCTTCCATTTTGTTAGAGATGCTTTCAAACATAATGTAAAACCAATTGTAGGTTGCGAGTTCTTTTTATGTAATAACAGATTAGATAAATCTCATAAAGACAATGGCTTTCAAACGGTATTGATTGCTAAAAACAAAAATGGCTATCAAAACTTAATTAAGCTAGCTTCTTATGCCAACATTGATGGTTTTTATTATGTTCCTAGAATTGATAGAGAACTTTTATTAGAATACAAAGAAGATATTATTGCTTTAACGGGTGGTATTTGGGGTGAAGTTCCTAACAAAATATTATTTGAAGGTAAAAAACAAGCTGAAGAAGCTTTGCTTTGGTGGAAAGAACATTTTGGTGATGACTTTTACATTGAGTTAAACCGACACGGAGTTGATGAAGAAAATAGCATTAACAATGTATTATTAGAATTTGCTGACAAACACAACATAAAATATGTTGCTTGTAACAACACATACTATGTAGATAAAAGTGATGCAGAATCTCAAGACATATTACTTTGCATTAGAGATGGTAAATACAAGACACAACCTAAAAGATACATCGGTGGTGGCGGAAGAGAAGCTCGTTTTGGGTTCCCAAATGATGAGTTTTACATAAAGTCTTCAGATGAAATGAAACAACTTTTTGCTGATTTACCTGATGCTATTATCAATACACAAGAAATAACCAATAAGATTGAGCCTTTTGAATTAGCTCGTGATGTGTTACTTCCAAAGTTTGATATACCAAAAGAATTTCAAGATCCAAGAGATGATGAAGATGATAGTTTAAAAATTGGTGAAAACATTTATTTACGTCATATCACTTATGAAGGAGCTAAAAAACGTTACGGAAAACTTACCGATGAAATTAAAGAACGTTTAGATTTTGAATTAGGCGTAATTAAAAATACTGGGTATCCTGGTTATTTTTTAATTGTAGAAGATTTTATTCGTGAAGCCCGTAAAATGGGAGTTTCCGTAGGGCCAGGAAGGGGTTCAGCAGCTGGTTCAGTAGTTGCCTACTGTACTTGGATTACCAATATTGACCCTATTAAGTACGACTTACTTTTTGAGCGTTTTCTGAATCCTGATAGAATATCGATGCCCGATATTGATATTGATTTTGATGATGAAGGCCGAAGCAAAGTAATGGACTATGTAATTAATAAATATGGTTCAAATCAGGTAGCTCAAATTATAACTTTTGGTACAATGGCTGCCAAATCATCTATTAGAGATACCGCAAGAGCATTAGAACTACCATTAGATGAAGCTGGAAGATTAGCAGGGTTAATACCAGATATTAAACTGAACAAAATCTTTGGTATGAGCGAAGATGACCTGAAAGAAAAGTTAGGTCGACCTGAAGATTTTGAAAGAGCTAAACAGTTAAAAGATGTCGCTAAAAGAGATTCTTTAGACGGTAAAACAGTAAATCAAGCCATAAAAATTGAAGGAAATATGCGTAACACAGGTATTCATGCCTGTGGTGTAATTATTACTCCTGATGACATTACTAATTACGTTCCTGTTGCTTTAGCCAAAGATTCTGATATGACTTGTACGCAATTCGACAACTCGGTTGCTGAAGACGCAGGTCTGTTAAAAATGGATTTTTTAGGGTTAAAAACATTAACTTTAATTAAGGATGCTGTAAAAATTGTAAAAGATAAACACGGTATTGAACTTGATCCTGAAACATTTGACATTGAAGATGAAAAGACTTATGAGCTTTTCCAAAGAGGAGAAACTGTAGGTATATTTCAATATGAATCTCCTGGAATGCAAAAACACATGCGTAGTTTAAAACCTACAGTTTTTGCCGATTTAATTGCAATGAATGCGTTGTATCGACCAGGACCAATGGAGTACATTCCATCATTTATTAAACGTAAACATGGTGATGAGGCAGTAATATATGATTTGGAAGATATGGAAGAGTATCTGAAAGAAACGTATGGAATTACTGTTTACCAAGAGCAAGTGATGTTACTTTCTCAAAAGTTAGCAGACTTTACTAAAGGTGAAGCCGATGTACTGAGAAAGGCAATGGGTAAAAAGCAAATTGCTGTGCTAGATAAAATGAAGCCTCAGTTTATTGAACAAGCTTCAGAAAAAGGACACGACCCTAAAGTTTTAGAAAAAGTTTGGAAAGATTGGGAAGCTTTTGCAGCCTATGCCTTTAACAAGTCTCACTCAACGTGTTATGCTTGGATTGCATACCAAACAGCATTTTTAAAAGCCCACTACCCTGCTGAATACATGGCATCTGTATTAAGTAACAACATGAATGACATTAAGTCTATTACTTTTTTTATGGACGAATGTAAACGAATGGGAATACAAGTATTAGGACCAGATGTAAACGAATCTGTACATAAATTTACTGTAAATGCTAAAGGGGAAATACGATTTGGATTAGCTGCCATGAAAGGTGTTGGAGGAAAAGCAGTTGACACTATTGTTAAAGAACGTAATGAAAATGGCCCTTTTACTTCTCTATTTGATTTAACCAGAAGAATTGATTTAAGATCTGCCAACAAAAAAACATTAGAAAGCTTAGCTTATGGTGGAGCTTTTGATTCTTTTCCGAACATACACCGTGCACAATATTTTAATGATATTGATGGTAATACTTTTTTAGAAAAAGTAATTAAGTACGGTAACAAACACCAAGAAAACATCAACTCCATACAAGTATCAATGTTTGATAATGTTGAAGGAGAAGAAGTAGAAGAACCTCCAGTTCCAGCTTGTGAAGAATGGGGAGTTTTAGAGAAGTTAAAGCGTGAGAAAGAAGTAGTTGGAATTTTTATTTCTGGACATCCATTAGATGCATACAAATTAGAAATGAAAAGTTTTGGAAGAGGTCATTTAGGTTTGTTAGATGATGTAGTTGCCATAAAAGGTAAAGAATTAGCTTTTGCAACTATATGTACTGGAGTTCAAGACAGGTTAACAAAAAAAGGAAAGCCTTTTGGAATTTTAGAAGTTGAAGATTATCATACCTCTCACTCCTTTTTTGTATTTGGAGAAGACTATGTTAAACTCAAACCTTATTTTATTTCAGAGCAATATTTATTTATTAAAGGAAAGGTACAACCGAAACCTTGGAGTAAAGATGTAGATGATGTTGAATTTAAAATATCATCGATAGAGCTTCTTTCTGAGTTAAGAGAAAAAAGTGTTAAAAGCATTACATTAAATGTAGAAACCAAAGATGTAACGGATGAATTTATTGAAAATATAAATGCCATTTTAACACAAAATGAAGGTAAAGTTGATTTTAGCATACAAGTTAAAGATGAAGAAGAAGGTGTGGTTAAATTACAATCTAGAACCAAACGAATTGAGCTAACCGATTCATTTTTAGAAAGTATTGATGACATGAAAGAAGTGACCTACAAATTAAATTAAAATGACAATATGTCGCCTTTACAATAATGGTTTAATAATTGACTTAAAGCTGACAAGAATTAGAAATTGAAAAAGTATATTTACAAATAAGAATAAGAAATAAAATATAAACACATAAAACAAAAAGTTATGGCATTAGAATTAACAGACGCAAATTTTGAAGAAAACGTATTAAAATCAGATAAACCAGTATTGGTAGATTTTTGGGCTGTTTGGTGTGGACCGTGTAGAATGGTTGGACCATTAGTTGAAGAAATTGCTAATGAATTTGAAGGAAAAGCTGTAGTAGGAAAAGTGGATGTAGATAACAACCCTGAGACTGCTGCAAAATTTGGAATTAGAAACATCCCTACTATCTTATTTATGAAAGGTGGAGAAATTGTTGACAAACAAGTTGGTGCAGTTTCTAAAGATGTATTAGCTGAAAAGTTAAATGCAATGATGTAAAAATCACACTTAAATAACATATAAAAAGCCCAAAGAAGAATTTCTTTGGGCTTTTTATTATTCCGCTCCTCCTAATAGCATAACTTCAGTTATCATAGTGAGATTTTAATTTTATAAATCTTACTTCACCCCCATCAACTCCACATCAAAAACTAAATCTGTATTAGGTTTAATTAGTGGTCCTGCCCCATTTTTACCATAAGCCAATTCTGATGGTATTGTTAATGTAGCACAATCACCTACTTTTAACAAAGCAATTCCTTCATCCCAACCTGCTATTACCTCTCCTTTACCCAACATAAAATCAAAAGCTCTACCCTTTCGTGAACTATCAAACACTTGTCCGTTTAATAGTTTACCCGTATAATGTACACGAACTCGTTTTCCGATAGTTGGTTTTTCTCCATTACCATGTTTGGTTATAGTATATTTTAACCCTGATTCTGTAGTTATTTCTTTACTCATAATTATTATAGTTCTTGTTTAAAAAGCAAGTCTGGATTACTCTCCATAAACTTTAAGCTTCGTTTATAATCTGCCTGAATATTTCTAGGCAATGAATTTATCCAATCAGGAGCTTTATCATCTCTTAACCAACAATAAATAGCTAAAGCATAACCCCACTCCATTTGTGTTAAATAACCCGATTTTTTATAAGCCCATTCCGTATTTGTTTGCCGAAAAGAAAAAACACTATTTGCACCAAACACTCCTAAGCCATATATAATAGGTAATAAATCGGTCAGGTATTCATCATTCTCATTTATTCTTTCTTCTCCTAAAAGTTTTATGTGAGAAAATTCATGTGCAATGGTAGCAACTAAATTTACCGGATCTTTTAATATCGATTTTTCTATCCCTACTTCATATTTTCCATTCTCATTCTTACCAATATACATTCCTGCAGTTGTTTCTTCACCTTCTTCCTCTTGCGTAAATATTTTACCGCCATCTGTTTCTATTGCTCTTTCTCCTTCATCATAAACATCAACTACCACTTCATCAATATCGATATCCATTAGTTGAGCTACAATTTTAGTTAAATCGTTAAGAGAAGCCGTTTGTAAATTAAAATCGTTTAACAATTCTTTTAAAGTGGCGTACACTTTATGTTTTTTACAAGCTTTTTCATCAAAATTTACAAAGAGCCATTGCATAGCATATTCCATCCATACTCTCATTTCTTCATCAACAGGAGCTTTTATTTCTTTATTTCCAAATATTTTAAACATATTTAAATGTATATAAAATTCTTTTAAAATAAAAAAGCAGCTCCGAAATAAGAAGCTGCTTCATTTATGTTTGGATGATTGTATTAATCATTCACTTTTATTAATTCTACCTCAAATACTAAAGGCATAAAAGGTTTAATTGGGCCTCCTGGTCTTGGGTTTGCACCGTAAGCCAATTCTTGAGGAATAAAGAACTTATATTTTGCTCCTTCTTTCATTAAAGCAACTCCTTCAGTCCACCCTTTAATTACTTGGTTTAAGCCAAATGTAGCTGGCGAATTACGATCAACAGAACTATCAAAAACAGTTCCATCAGGAGTAGTTCCATGATAATGAACAGTTACATTAGAAGTAGCTGTAGGTTGTTTCCCTTCACCTTCTTTCATAACAATATATTGTAAACCGCTAGCAGTAGTAACAACACCTTCTTTGGTTTTGTTTTCTTCTAAGAACTTAATCCCATCAGCCTTAATAGATTCTGATTTTTTTAATTCTTCAGCTTGAGCAGCCTCTTGTTTCTTTTGAAAGTAAGCTTGTAAGATTGCTACTGTCTCTTCCTTTTTTACTAAAAAGTTAGTATCAGCAACTGCTGCTTTTACACCTTCTAATAAAGCATCAAAGTTACACTCGGTGAAATCCTTTTTTATGTTGTCCACCATGTTCATTCCAATACTATAACTTACTGAGTCTATTTCAGACTTTAATTCAAACGTTTTTTCAGTCATTTCTTTTCCTTTTTTTCCTTTTTTCTTCTTCTTTTTTTGAGCGTTAACATCTACCGAAAAAGTAATAGCTAAAGCCAATAAGATAATACTAATTGTTTTGTTCATAATGTTATTTTTAATCGTTCACTTTTAACAATTCCACTTCAAAAATTAAAGCTTGGAAAGGCTTAATTGGTCCTCCTGGTCTTACGTTAGCACCATAAGCTAATTCTTGAGGAATAAAAAACTTATACTTTGCACCTTCTTTCATTAATTGCAATCCTTCAGTCCATCCTGGAATTACTTGGTTAACTGGGAACTCAACTGGTTCTCCATTATCCACACTGCTTTCAAAAACCGTTCCATCAATTGACATACCAGTATAATGAACTTTAACAACACTTGTTTCTGTAGGTTGTTTTCCTGAACCTTCACTCAATACAGTATATTGTAATCCACTAGCAGTTACTTGAACTCCTTCTTTAGATTTATTTTCTTCAATAAATTTCTCTCCATCCCCTTTTACGTCTCCATACATAGCTTCTTGCTCTTGCTGTTGCTTAGCCATTTGCTCCATTTGTTTTTTCTGACCATAAGCTTGAATAATAACTTGTCCTTCTTCTGTAGAAACCATTAAATCTGCAGAATCTAACACATCTTGTAGCCCTTTCTTGAAAGCATCAAAATTTCCTTCTTCAAGATTCGCTAATAAACTATTTCCAATATTAGTTCCATAAACATAACTAACACTATCAATATTATTAGTTAAAGTTACATTTGTACTAGTTTCTTCTCCGCCATTTCCACAAGCAAATAATGTTAAAGCTGCAATAGCTGATAAAGTGATTTTTTTCATTTTTTATTTATTTTACGTTTACAATTTCTAATTCATATATTACTGTTGTAAAAGGAGGTACAACCTGTGTTGATGAGCCTTCTTCTCCAAAAGCAAGTTGCGAAGGTATGATAATTTTTGCTTTTTCTCCTTTTTTCATTCCTTTTAGTGCAATACTTAATCCTTTAATAACTTGACCTGGAGTACCATAAGTGAATCTAAAATCCTTAGTCTTGTATGTATTATCAAACTGCAATCTGTTTATAAAAAATGCTTTATAATGTATTCTGATATCGCTTCCTTGTTTAATAGAAGGGCCTTTACCTTCATTCAGCTTAACCTTATAAATGCCATTTAAATAAGTTGCTTTAACATTTTCTTTCATGTACCTTTTTAAAAGGATTTGCTCTATCATTTCATCATCAGAAACATTATTGCCATCAGAAAAATATTCATACACTTTAGTCTCTGCTCTAATAAATTTTGATTTAAAGTTGACATTATTCAACAAGGGAATTTGCTTAATCAGCATTGATTTATCAATCATAAAACTAGCACTATCACCTGATGCAAGATAGGTAAGAAGAAAATCAAAATTATGACTAGCAGGTTTGAGTACATCCTCCTTATAATGCTTATAAATCAATTTATCATTGTCAAAAAACTGAATAGAGGCTTTTACATATTTATTCGGCCTATAATTTTCAGTACTTTCTTCAAAAGAAATAAGCTTATGATAAATTCCAATATCTTGTTTTTTATATTCTGGGAATTTGTTATCGCATGAAAACAAAAATATAAAGAGAAGTATTATAAAAATTGATTTATAGAATATCTTACTTAACATCAAGAATTTGAATATTATAAATTATTGTTGAACGAATTGGAATTTTTTCAAAATCACCCGTTAATCCATGACCTAAATGTGATGGAATAATAATAATAGCTTTATCACCTTTACTAAGGTACTTAACGGCTTCATGCAAACCACTTTCCACATAATCTTTTCCTACTGTAAACTCTTCTCCTTTACCCTCTGTATTATAACATTTCGTTCCATCTAATAGCTCCACAGAATAATCTATTTTTACTACTTGACCATCCAAAATACTGTCACTTTCTACATCTTCATATATCTTATATCTTAACCCTGTGTTAGTTGTAATTACTTCGATATTTTTCTTTTTGATGTATTCTTGAATTTGGTTTTTCTCAAGAGATAAGGCTCTTTTATTTGCCTCTAACAGTTGTTCTTGTAATTCTTCAGGACTTAATTTAATTTGATTTTTATCCTCACTTCCTGAGCAAGAAAAAAAAACTAATAATATGATAATTGATAATATCCTCATTTATTTTTAAACATTTAACTCATTTTTATGTAGACTTATTACCTCTTCTACTTTATTTTCAGCATCCTTTAAAGATATTTCCAATCTTCCACCAGCAGCATAAACATGACCTCCTCCATTAAAATACTTGTTAGCAATTTTGTTTACATAAAAATCATCCTTTGATCTGAAAGAAAAGTTTACACCCTCTTCTTTTTCTGTCATAAGAATTGCCATTTTAATTCCTGTTATAGATAAACAATAGTTAACTAATCCTTCAGTATCTCCTTTCTTAAAATTAAATCTTTTTAACTCTTCAGCCGATAAAGAAATATAAGCTGCTTTCTCATCATTAAACACCTTTAATTTTTCAGTTAGTGCATATCCCAATAACCTCAATCTGTTTTCAGTAAAAGTATCATAAACCTTTTGATGAACAGAAGATCCATTAACACCTAACTCTAATAACTCAGCTATAATATTGTGAGTTTTTGAAGTCGTTGATGGATAACGAAAAGAACCTGTATCAGTCATTATTCCACAATAAATACATTCTCCTATTATTTTACTTAACTGATTTAATTCTCCAAACTGTTCAATTAATTCATATACTAATTGTGCTGTAGAACAACAATCAGTATCAACGAAATAATGATCAGCAAAATTATGTGGATCTTGGTGATGGTCAATAACAACCTTAGTTACATCTAAAATTTTAATAAAATCCCCTAAAGGACCAATTCTATTTAATGCATTATAATCCAAACAAAAAATTAAATCAGCTTTAGTCATCAACTCTTCTACCTCATTCTTTTGCGAATCATAATAAAATATGTCATTAACACCCTCCATCCAATTTAAAAAAGAAGGAAAAGCATCTGGAACAATAACCGAAGACTTTATTCCTTTATTTTTTAAATAGTGGTACAATGCTAGAGAAGAACCAATTGCATCTCCATCAGGAGACTTATGCGTAGTGATTACAACATTCTTTGCGTTTTCTATTGCTGACTTTATTTCTATCATCATTATTATAAAATAAAAAACCCTGACAACTGAATGTCAGGGCTTATATATTGGTATAAATACTTTAAAATCCTGTTCCTTTGAAACCTGAAATTGGAGTAGTCATGTGCTCCACTAAAAGACCAACACATCCCATATCGCTTGATTTCATCATTTTCCCTTTACTCTTGCCTGAACCACCTCCATTAGGTATAGTTACCTCAACCGTTATCCTTCTTGTAGATTCAACAGTAAACTCTATCTCAGTTGAAAATCCATCTTGGCTATTATCATATAGCAACTCTTTTCTTTTTTCAGTAACAATCTTAGTTTCTTTATCTACAACTTCAATTGTTTCTCCGGTAGCAGTTTGACCTTCTCCTTCACAAGAGTAACAAGTTTCTCCATCCATCGTACCTTCTCCATTACAATCTCCACATGGCTTAAATTCATCTTCTGTTGTTTTTGTTTCATACACTTTTTCAACTTTAACTTTTTTAGTTTCATAAACCTTAAACTGAATTTGAGCTCCTAGGTTCTCATCCATACAAAGCGAAATTCTATAATCTTGCCCTTTGTATACAATAATATTTAACTCTGAAGTTTGACCTTTCGCAAATAATGCACTCTTTGATTGTCCATTTAATTTGAACATATCGTTTTCTGAAGGGTTACAATATTTTGTATGAAAATAATTACAATACTGCCCATAAGAAGCCATTGGGCTTATTACTATTACTGCAATTAAAATTATTTTGCTAATAAATTTCATGTTTTTCTATCTTTAAATTTTAAGCCTCTTCAGTGCTTATTATTTTATTTCTAATTTCATTTACTTTGTCCTTAATGGCATTGAATTGCTCTTTAGATATAGAAGTTTTATCTTCAGAACTGCTTCCTAATACCATTTTACCATTATCTTTCTTTTTCAAAGATATTCCAGAACCACTATTTTCTTCAGCAACCTCTTTTTGAGCAAAAACAACTTCTAACTCTCTTAACCATC
This sequence comes from Vicingaceae bacterium, assembly GCA_029210015.1. Taxonomy (GTDB): domain Bacteria; phylum Bacteroidota; class Bacteroidia; order Flavobacteriales_E; family Vicingaceae. Next base: position 10,293 of record JARGOE010000011.1, on the reverse strand, counting down.
CCATCATCTCCTTAGTTTCTTCTTTATCTTCATACTTCGTAAAATAATCTAATAAGTTATCTAATGTTAACCTTTGGTCAGCTAATCTATCCACAGCTAATTTATCACTATCGTAATTTGCTGTATTAGCAACTATATAAACAGTTTCTAACCATCCTGATGCAGCAATTATGCCAAGCTTATCTCCTTGTTCATTTTGATCTAAATAATCAACAACTGAAAAATAAGAAGTATTAGTAATAGCAACTAATGAATCTGCATTATCTAGATTACTTTGAGCTCTTTCAATTAAGGTCTTATCAAAAGCAGCAGAAATACCAATTGGCTCCGCCATTTTTTGGACAGTTCCAAAATATTTTGTTGTTTCATTAAACTCTTCATAAGCAGCCGTATAAGCTAAATCAGCAGAATAAACCCCAAAGTTCATAGCTTGCTTTGTAGGCTCAGTATAAGATGTAGAACTTTGAATATCATTCAATAATTCTCCATTAAACTTCAACCCACTCTCTTTAATAAAACCAAACATTTCATCTGGAGATGGTATTTGATAATATTCTTCATTTGTTTCTTCAACAACTTCTTCAACAACCTCTTCCATCGGTTCTTCAATTGGGTCATCCCCTCCACATGAAGTTAATAATACTAATGGCGTTACCATTAATAATGTTACTGCTAATTTTATTTGTTTTTTCATAACCAAGTTTTCTTTGCTTTCAACAAAAATATAAAAATTTGTACAATTTCCTTTTAAAAGTTAGCAAGGTAGTAAAACTATCTGAGTTTTTAAAAATAAATTTTCTAATCTTTCTCTATGCTTTTATGAGATATAAAAAACAAACCAACAAAATTTAAAACCCCATTTACAATCAATATTTCAAAACCAAATTGATAACCATTAAAAATTTCTTTCGAATATAAGTTCAATAAGAAACTAATTATTGGTGCTGCTATACAAACAATAGGAACTAATTTATCTGTTACTTTTCTTTTAGACATTAGCCCAAATGCATAAAGACCTAATAAAGGACCATAGGTATATCCAGCCGCTTTAAATAAAGAACTTATAACACTTTCATCATTAATCACATTAAAGATTAGTATAACCAAAAACAAAGCAATAGAAACCAATAAATGCACTTGTTTTCTAAGTTTAATTTTTAAATTATCAGGCCTGTTTTTTATATCTAAAAAATCAATACAAACTGAAGTTGTTAGTGCTGTTAATGCAGAATCAGCACTTGAGTATGCTGCTGCAACTAATCCTAAAATAAAAAATATTCCAGCCATCATTGGTAAATGATTAGTTGCTATTTCTGGAAATAGGTTATCTAACTTTTCTGGAATGTTTACCCCATTTTTAGCCGCATACATAAATAATAAAGCTCCAAGTGTAAGGAATACAAAATTGACAATAACCAATACAACACTAAAAGAGAACATATTTTTTTGCCCTTCTTTGATGTTCTTGCAAGATAGATTTTTCTGCATCATATCTTGGTCTAAACCTGTCATAACAATAGTAATGAACATTCCACTAAAAAACTGTTTAACAAAGTGTCGCTTATCGTTCCAATCATCAAAAAAGAAAATTTGACCATAATCACTTTCACCTACTTCATTAACAATTTCAAACAATCCAATATTTAACTCTGAACTAATAAAATAAATACTTACACCTACAGCAACTAACATGAACAATGTTTGTAATGAATCCGTCCAAACAATAGTCTTTATTCCTCCTTTAAATGTGTAAAGCCAAATCAATAAAATTGTTATTGCAACTGTAACAAAGAAAGGAACACCCCATTGATTAAAAACCAAATATTGCAACACCTGAGCTACCAAAAACAAACGAAATGCAGCTCCAATAGTTCTAGATAACAGGAAAAAAAATGCTCCTGTTTTATAAGAATAAAATCCAAACCTATCTTCTAAATATGAATAGATTGAAGTAAGCTGCAATTTGTAATAAAGAGGCATTAAGACTAAAGCAACCACTACATATCCAAAAAAGTAACCTATTACCATTTGCATATAAGAAAATTCGCTTGCTCCTACCCATCCAGGAACAGAAATAAATGTAACTCCAGATAAGGATGCTCCTATCATTCCAAAAGCCACCAAATACCATGATGATTTCTTTCCACCAATAAAAAAAGAATCATTATTAGCTCCTTTTCCTGTAATAAAAGATATTAACATCAATATGCCAAAATATCCTAATATAAAGAGTATAACTGTCGTTGGGTTCATTGTAAACAAAAGTGATTAAAATTCTTTATTTTAATTTGCTATATCTTATTTTTGATAAACATTATATTGTTGACAGTAAATGCACCAAATTTCATCTTCAATTTTCAATAATGCTGTTGAGCAGCTATCGTCATTACCTGGTATAGGTAACAAAACTGCTATACGCTTGGTTCTTCAATTATTAAATCGAAACCAAGAGCAATTGAAAGATTTTGGTAATGCTTTTATACAATTAACAGAAGACATACAATATTGCAACAACTGTTATAATATCTCTGATTCAGCAACATGTAATGTTTGCTCCAACCCTTCAAGAACTGATGATGTAATTTGTGTAGTAGAAAACATTCTTGATGTTATTGCTATAGAAAACACCAACCAATTTAAAGGTAAATACCACGTGTTGGGAGGAATTATTTCACCAATGGAAGGGATTGGCCCAAATGACATTAAAATACCTCAGCTTATTAATAGAATTAAGGAAAGTAATACTAAAGAGGTTATTATGGCGTTAAGCACAACTATGGAAGGTGATGCTACAAATTTTTATGTCTATAAAAAATTAGCTGATATGAATGTTGAAATAACAACAATAGCTAGAGGCGTAGGAATTGGTGATGAGATAGAATACACAGATGAATTAACGCTAGGTCGTTCAATATTAAATAGAATTCCATTTAAAAACACCTTAACACTTTAAGTTGAAATTATCAGTTATCATAGTTAATTACAACGTAAGGTATTTTTTAGAGCAATGCTTAATATCTGTATTCAAAGCCATTGAAAATATTGATGCGGAAGTATTTGTTGTAGATAATATTTCTACAGACAGCTCATTAGAAATGGTTAAAGAAAAATACCCTCAAGTTAAGCTTATTGCAAATCAAGAAAATGTTGGATTTAGTAAAGCTAACAACCAAGCCATAAAAATATCAAAAGGAGAATATGTTTTACTATTAAACCCTGATACTGTTGTTGAAGAAGATGCTTTTGAAAAATGCATAGCATTTATGGATAAGCACCCTGATGGAGGAGGTTTGGGTGTTAAAATGATTGATGGGAACGGAATATTTTTACCAGAATCTAAAAGAGGATTACCAACGCCATCTGTCTCTTTTTATAAAATATTTGGACTGTCTGCATTATTTCCAAAATCTAAGAGATTTGCTAAATATCACTTAGGATATCTAAAAGAAAATGAAACTAATGAGATTGAAGTATTGTCTGGAGCTTACATGTGGATGCGAAAAAGTGTTTTGGATGAAGTAGGTTATTTAGACGAAGCTTTTTTCATGTATGGAGAAGATATTGATTTATCTTATCGAATCATCTTAGGTGGCTATAAAAATTATTATTTCCCAGAAACAAAAATTATACACTACAAAGGAGAAAGCACTAAAAAAGGAAGCATTAATTATGTTTTTGTTTTTTATAATGCCATGATAATTTTTAGCAAAAAACACTTTGCTCAAAAAGCAAAAGCATTTTCTTTTTTTATAAATATTGCCATTTATATTAGAGCTTTCTTAGCGGTAATATTTCGATTTATCAATCGTTTTAAATTACCAATAATAGATATAGGCTTATTATTATTATCACTAGGGTCGCTTACATACTTAAAGCCATACCTAGGGTTTCCAAACCAAATAGAAATTCATAATGACTATGGAGTACTCAACATTTTATCTGTAATTGTTTCATTTATTGTAGGGTTAGCAATATTTAAAAGTTACTCCAAAACCATAGAAATAATAAAAACTATTTTAGGGTTAATTTTAGGTAGCGGAATTCTATATAGTATCAACTTTTTATTCCCTCAATCATATTCTTTTTCAAATAAATTTTTAGCGAGTATTCTTATTACCTCTACCCTTTTTATTTATGTTAGCCGAATAATATTAAACTATTTTAACACTGTTAAAATTAAAAAAAACACAAAAAGAACTATCGCAATTGTAGGAAACACTAGTTTTTCCGAAAAAATAAAATTGCTAAAAAATAAAACAATCACATTACACAGACTATTGAAGATTAAACCTTCAAATGACATTCAAAAACAAGATTTTAATCAATATATTGGCAAACAAAATCAATTGCCCGATTTAGCTGAAATATATAATGTAAGCGAAGTTGTTTTTAATTCAGATGAAATATCTTATGGTGAAATAATAGGCGAAATGGATAAAATTGAAAATGAGTTTATAGATTTTAAAATCTCTGTAAACTCAAACCTAATTATTGGTGGTAAAACAATTGAAAATTTAAATTAAAATGAGAAAACTTCTTATACTTACAAGTATTATTTTACTCGCTAACATTTGCTATTCGCAAAAAGTTAGTTTAGGCCCTGAATTAGGTGTTAACATTATTCCTATGGAAAACACTAATTATGGGTATAATTATCAATTAGGGTTTCATTTTGGCGGTCATTTAAAATATCATGTTTCTGAAAAATTTAAAATTAGTACAGGCCTATTTTTAACTCAAAAAAAGAAACAGTATAGTTTTTCAGATACAAGCTCAGTATTTGAAAAATTTAGCCAATTATTTCAGTTTGGAGGTATAGATGAACAAGAGGTTGATTCTATCGCTCAATCTTTTGGTGCAAACACGGATGTTTATGATGAGACAAAAGGCATGGTTTCTGAAATATTTGTAAAGATACCTGTTTTAGCAAATTTTAAATTCAAAAATTTCAACACCTATGTAGGCCCATATTTTGGAATGCTTTTAACTGCAACAAAAAGGCAAGAAACTAGAACCCAAATTCCTTTATTAAATGTAATTGATATTTCTCAGTTTGATAGTACTGGTTTTGCTAGTGCTTTTTTACCAGCTGCAGATGAGACTTCTACTTCAAAAAGATCAGACACTAAAGGCTTAAATATGTTGGATATTGGAATGAATATAGGTATTGGTTATGAAATGAATAATTTACACTTTAATTTGATGTACTCTCAAGGTTTTCTTGACTACAGAGATAACAAAGGAAATGACGACACATCACCATTAAAGACCTTCCGTTTATCAATAGTTTATTTGTTTGATTTAAAAAAAGAAACGACTGCTGCCCCTCGCTTAGATTAATAAAAAAAATTAATGTAGATCTTCCTTGAAAACTTAATATTAGTAGTTAGATTTGTGGGAGTTTTTAAACCTTAAACTCATCTAAAAATGTCAAAAGTTCACAACTTTAGTGCTGGTCCTTGTATCTTACCCCAAGAGGTATTAAAACAAGCTTCAGAAGCAGTAATTAATTTTAATAATTTAAATCTTTCTCTTTTAGAAATTTCTCATCGAAGCAAAGACTTTGTTGAAGTAATGGAAAATGCTAGAAGCTTAGTACGAGAATTATTGAACGTTCCTGATACTTATGAAATTTTATTTTTACAAGGCGGTGCAAGTTTAGGTTTCTTAACAACAGCTTTCAACTTCATGAAAGAAGGTGGGTCGGCTGCATACCTTAACACAGGAACATGGGCTAATAAATCTTTAAAAGAAGCAAAATTATTAGGCGAAGTAATTGAGGTGGCCTCTTCAAAAGATAAGAATTACAACTACATTCCTAAAAATTATCAAATACCTGGTAGTGCAGATTACATACACATTACTACAAACAATACTATTTTCGGAACACAACTTAAAAATACTCCAATAAGTCGCATACCAATCATTGCTGATATGTCTTCAGACATTTTTAGCAAAAAAATCAATGTGAGTGATTATGATATGATTTATGCTGGTGCTCAAAAAAATATGGGCCCTGCTGGAACAACTTTATATATTGTAAAAAAGAGTTCACTTGGAAAAACAGGAAGAGCTATTCCTTCTATGTTAAATTTAGAGGTTCATATTGGTAAAGACTCTATGTTTAACACTCCTCCAGTATACCCTATATATGTTTCAATGCTTAATTTACAATGGCTAAAAAACAATGGTGGTGTAGAATGGATTGAAAAAATCAATCAACAAAAAGCTGATTTAATTTATAATGAAATTGATAACAATCCACTATTTAAAGGAACAGCTGAAACTGAAAGTAGAAGTAACATGAATGCTACTTTTGTATTAACAAACGAGGTATTAAAGGATGAGTTTGATTCAATGTGGCAAGCTGCTAACATTAGCGGTATAAAAGGCCATAGAGATGTAGGTGGTTATAGAGCATCAATGTACAATGCACTTCCTTTAGAAAGTGTTCAAGTATTAGTTGATGTAATGAAAGAATTAGCAAATAAACATTCATAAAAAAGAGTTTACATGAAAATATTAGCCAATGATGGGATTGCTCCTATTGGAAAAAAACAATTAGAAGAAAATGGATTTACAGTTATTACAGAAACTGTTGCTCAAGAAAATTTAATTTCTGAAATAAACGATAAAAACTACGTTGCTGTTTTAGTTAGAAGTGCAACTACCGTTAGAAAAGAAGTTATTGATGCATGTCCAAATTTAAAATTAATTGGCCGTGGTGGTGTTGGTATGGATAATATTGATGTTGCCTACGCTCGTGAAAAAGGGTTACATGTAATTAACACCCCAGCAGCATCTTCACAATCTGTTGCTGAACAGGTAATGGCTCATTTATTTGGTTTAGCAAGAGGTCTATATGATGCTAACAGACAAATGCCTAATGGAGGAAACTCTGATTTTAAAGTATTAAAGAAGAAATACGCTAAAGGAATTGAGTTAAGAGGTAAAAAGTTAGGTGTTATTGGAATTGGAAGGATTGGTAGAGCTACAGCAAAATATGCATTAGGCTGCGGAATGGATATTATTGCATACGATCCTTTTATGGACGGAGCTACAATCGATGTTCAGGTAGCTAATCAAACTGTAAATGTTGATATTAAAACCACTAGTCTTGATGAGTTATTGGCTCAAGCAGACTTTATTACATTACATATTCCTGCTCAGGCAGATGGCAAAGCCGTTATTGGTAATGACGAGTTTTCTAAAATGAAAGATGGAGTTATGATTGTTAATGCTGCTCGTGGAGGTGTAATTGATGAAGATGCTTTAATCTCAAATTTAGATAGTGGTAAAGTAGCTGCTGCTGCTTTAGATGTATTTGTTAACGAACCTACTCCAAGAGAAGACCTAATGAAACACCCAAAACTATCATTAACCCCACATACTGGTGCTGCTACTTTAGAGGCTCAGGATAGAATTGGTGAAGAATTAGCAAGTCAGATTAAAGAATTATTGGGGTAAAAGAATGGCTACGATAGTTCCTTTTAAAGCTGTAAGACCAGTTAGAGATAAAGCTTATTTAGTTTCATCTATGCCTGCGTATATTTATCCCAAACATATATTGGAAGCAAAATTAGAAAGTAATCCCTATACTTTTCTGCATGTAATCAACCCTGAGTTTAGAACAGACAACAAAACTCAACCTAATTCTATTGAGCGATTTCAGCATGTTCGTGACAAGTTTGATGAATTCGCAAATGCTGGTGTTTTTACGCAAGATGAAAAAGAGTCTTATTATATCTATCGACAAATAACCCCTACTAATACATATTTAGGTTTAATTACTGGTATTGCAGTAGATGATTATTTAAATGGAAACATTAAGGTTCATGAACATACCTTAACCCAAAGAGAAGAAACCTTTAAGACATACTTAGATGTATGCCAATTTAATGCTGAACCTGTACTATTGACTTATCAAGATAATCCAATGGTAGATGAGATTATCAATAAATACATCAGCAAACGTTCAGAATATGAATTTTGTACAACCCATCACATCAAACAAGATTTGTGGTTAGTTAACAATGACGTAGATATTAAAACACTAACCTCTGCTTTTGCTAACATTAACGATATTTATATTGCTGATGGACATCACCGCTCCTCTTCTTCTGTACTTTATGCTCAGAGCAAACGCCAAGAAAATCCAAACTATAATCCAAAAGATAAATTCAACTATTTTTTATGTTTCTTAATTGCAGAAAGCAAATTAAATATCATCGAATACAACAGAACTGTCAGCAGTTTGCATGATCATACTCCTGATAGTTTTTTAGAAAAAATGAATGAGGTATTTGATATAGAAACCCAGGACACCATCTACACACCAACAAAAAAGCATAATTTTTCAATGTATTTAGCTGGTAAATGGTACTCTTTAACTGCAAAGAAAGGAACTTACAACGAAGATGATATCGTAGGAAATCTAGACGCAAGAATTTTAACAAAAAATGTACTAACCCCAATCTTAGGGATTACAGATGTTAAAACTGATAATAGATTAGAGTTTATGGAAGGTACTAAAGGAGCTGAAGGTCTGCAACAAAAAGTAGATAGCGAAGAAGCTGTTGTTGCTTTTGGATTATACCCAGTTTCTATTGAACAGTTAAAAGCTGTAGCTGATGAAAATGACATTATGCCTCCTAAAAGTACTTGGATAGAACCTAAAATGAGAAGTGGATTAACTATATATAGTTTAAAAGACTGATGAGTATATCAACTAATTTAAATCAAATAAAAGTTTCTTTACCAGAACATGTAACATTGGTTGCTGTTTCTAAAACAAAACCAAACGAAGCAATTGTTGAAGCTTACGAAACTGGTCAGCGTATTTTTGGGGAGAACAAAGTTCAAGAGCTTACTGATAAGTATGAAACACTTCCAAAAGATATTGAGTGGCACATGATTGGCCATTTGCAGAGTAACAAAGTAAAATATATTGCTCCTTTTGTAAATTTAATTCATGGTGTTGATAGTTATAAACTTTTAAAAGAAATCAATAAGCGAGCACTTCAAAATAATAGAATTATTGATTGTTTGTTGCAAATCCATATTGCCCAAGAACAAACCAAATTTGGTTTTTCTGAAGAAGAAATAATAGAACTATTAACTTCTGATAAGTTTAAGGAACTAAAAAACATCAATATTATTGGCTTAATGGGAATGGCAACATTTACTGAAGATACCATTCAAGTTAAACAAGAGTTTAATAGTTTAAAACATTTATATGATAAAATTTCTTCATCATATCTACCTATATCAACTCTAAGCATGGGCATGAGTGGAGATTATCAATTAGCTATAGAATGTGGTAGTAATATGGTTAGAGTAGGAAGTAGTATATTTGGGGAAAGAAATTATCCTTGAAACAAATAACTTACATACTCCTTTATTTATTTCCAATTTTCTCGTTTTGCCAAGACTCTCTTTCAACAGAAAACTATGCTTTCGAGCCTGACAAAGTTGCTAAAGAAGCCGTCAGCAAAATTGTTCAATACACAGGTCTTAGTTCTAACTTTATAGTTGTTACAGATAATAACATAACTACAGCAATTGCTTATCTAAAAAATAACAAAAGATACATTGCTTACAATCCAAATTTTATAGAAAAACTAAATACTAAAACATCTACTAACTGGGCTGCAGTAAGTGTGCTAGCCCATGAAATTGGGCATCATTTATCTGGACATACACTTTTAAAAAATCAGTCTCCAGGAAATGAATTAATTGCTGATAAATTTTCTGGATTTATTCTATTTCAGATGGGAGCTACTATGAATGAAGCAAAAGCAGCATTAAGTGCAATTGGACATGAAATGGACACAACAAAACACCCTCCAAAACAAGCTCGACTAGAAGCCATACAAGAGGGTTGGAATGAAGCTGAATTATTAAAAGATGTTAATGCTTACAACAACCATAAAAGCAATTCTAACAATTCAATCACAAAATTTACCTATCAATGTTCGTTTAAAGGAGATGATCATATTTATTTTGTTGATGAAAAAGACAATATTATTTGGTATAATAATGTTGGAAAACCGATTGTTATTGGAAAAAAACAAACATCAAAAGACAAAAAATACATTTGGATATATAATTATCTTGACAATTTTTATGGTGTTGATGCTAATGGAAAAATATGGAAAGAAACAACCTATGGTTCAGTTTTTACTGTTGGAAAAGTTGTTAAACTCTAAAGCACTACTTGACTTTCTCCATAATAAACGCTAACTTCGTTTAACACAATGTAAGTCGCATTGAAACGCGACCAACAAGTACATT